>JANPGA010000353.1:0-12352 GCA_031423735.1 Bacteroidota bacterium
TAATAATAACGATGATTTAATTTCACCAGTACCATCACAAGCAGGACATTTTTCTACTGTAATAATATCTGTTACCGGACGAACACGCTCACGAGTAATTTGTACTAAACCAAATTTACTTGGAGGTAAAATCGTATGACGAGCGCGATCAAGTTTCATCTCGGCTGTTAACGTATCAAAAAGTTCTTTGCGATGAAGTGTGTTTTTTAAGTCGATAAAATCAACAACAATAATTCCACCCATATCGCGTAGGCGCAACTGACGAGCAATTTCTTTTGCTGCATTAATATTCACAGAAAGGGCACTAGCTTCTTGCGTATCCACAGGACCTTTGTTACGTCCTCCACTATTTACGTCAATCACGTGTAGGGCTTCTGTGTGCTCTACAATGAGGTAGGATCCACCTGAAAGGGTTACAGTTTTTCCGAAAAGTGATTTTATCTGTTTATCGACACCGAAATTTTCGAAGATTGGAATTTTTCCTTTGTATAATTTTACAATATCAACTTGATCAGGCGCGATGCTTCGGATATAACTTTTTATCTCGTCAGCTAAACGTGTATCATTTACATGGATGCTATTGAAATTTGGATTTAGTAAATCGCGAAGAATAGTTGAAGTACGATCCATCTCTCCTAACAATTTGCAAGGAGCATCCGCAGTTTTCATCAGTTCATACAATGATTCCCATCGAGCGCATAAATCTTGAATATCACGATCGAGATCAGCCACTTTTTTACCTTCAGCAACAGTACGGATGATAATTCCAAAATTGCGTGGCTTGATGCTTACACCCAAACGTTTTAAGCGTTGGCGTTCGGCTGAGCTTTTGATTTTTTGTGATACCGAAACGATATCTGAAAAAGGAACGAGAACTACATATCGACCGGCTAATGAAAGTTCGGCTGAGATACGCGGACCTTTGGTTGAGATAGGTTCTTTGGCAATTTGCACCATCATCTGTAAGCCTGAACTTAAGATTTGGTTGATCTTTCCTGTTTTTTGAATATCTGCTTCCAGCTGAAAATTATTTAGCAATGCCTCGGTTTGTTTACCGCTGCTTACTTGCTTCATATAACTGATGAGGGATTGGATCTGAGGACCAAGATCCAGGTAATGTAAAAATGCATCTTTCTCATAACCGATATCTACGAAAGCGGCATTGAGGGAAGGCATAAGTTTTTTTACACGGCCTAAATAGATATCACCAACAGAGAAATTATTTTCTTTTTTCTCGGTATTTAATTCTACAAGCTGTTTGTCTTCCGTAAGGGCTATTGTAACCTCGGAACTGGAAGCATCAATAATTAATTCACTATTCAATCTACAAAATTATTATAGCAGAATCTGGATTGCATACAGCATCATAATAAATAGCATCTTGCATTTTAAAATATGCACTCTCATTTTTAACAAAAAAGGGTGAACAAATTTTGCAATCTACTTATTAGGAATCATCACAACTTTCGTTGAGTGCTGCTCCGGTATTTGAAAGCAAAACATTCTTTTAAAAAAGATGACGTGTGAAATACTTCTAATGAAGATAGCGTCAACATTGATGTTTAAATGCCTGAAAAATTTCAGCGGGTTGCATGATAATCCGTTCTGTATTTTATAGCCATTAATAGCCCTAAAACACAGAACGGAAATCGAATACCGAATTAAGCCAGTCGGCCTATTTCTTTTTCTTATGACGGTTTTTTCTCAAACGTTTCTTGCGCTTGTGAGTCGCCATTTTATGACGTTTACGTTTTTTACCTGATGGCATCGTATTAAATTTTATGCGTTAATAAATGATTCTTTTAATTTGAACTATGAACACCCTTTTGAAGATCGTTAACCATTTTGCCAACTTGTGTAACCGCTTCGTAATCATCCGACTTTTTCGAAAAAGTTTGATAGTTACTTATTGCACTTACGGTATCACCCATTTGCAAATAAATCTGACCTAAGAAGAGATACATATCCGATCGTTTTGGATTGATCTCCAATACTTTTTTGAAGCGTTCAATAGCTTTAGCTAACTGACCTGATTTTACAGATAGCATTCCTAGATTATACTGTGCCATTTCATGATTTGGATTGGTTGCTACCACTTCACGTAATAACATAATCCCTTTCATGGGCTCACCGGTTCCTTCCGCATAACAAGCACCTAAGTCTGTTTTTGCATCTAGATTATTGGGGTTAATCTCCAATACTTTTTGGTAGTTACTTATAGCTTTTTCTACCATCATACTTCTCAATCCAGAGTCTTGAGCAAGTTTGAAGGAATCAAAATAACGATAAGCGGCTTCCAAATAACCGCGATCAGTATTTAATACTAAGGCTTTTCTTTCAAACCAAACTGCTGATGCAGCGGGAATACTTTGACGATCCCAGAAACGACCGATTTCATCAAGTACTGCTGTATCTTTTTCACCTTTCGATTGCTTTAATCCAAGTTCAAGATGATCCAGTTGAGCTAATTGTTCTTTTGAGAGAGCTCCTTTAGCCGATTTTAATAAGGCATCGCCGTTAAATCCAGCATCTTCTTCATGATTGTGATCCTTAGCGGATTCACCTGCAGCTTTTGGAGAAACATTTACCTGCGAAGGAGCAAGTAAAAGACCTACAGTTAAGAGCACTGCAGCAGCAATAAAGATGAGTTGTATCTTTCGGGATGACATCTAACTTATTGAACTACCTTTTTGGTATGTGAAGATTTCACACGCTCCGTAAAGGTTTTTGCCGGCTTAAATGCAGGAATATAATGCTCGGGGATTATAATCGTTGCGTTTTTTGTAATGATACGGCCAGTTTTCTTAGCACGTTTCTTTACGATGAAACTTCCAAATCCACGTAAATATACGTTTTCGTCGTTAATAAGGGAGTTACGAACTACCTTCATCATTGATTCGATGGTCTGCTGTACAGCAACCTTCTCAATTCCGGTTTTGGTAGCAATTTCATTCACTAATTCTGCTTTCGTCATGATGACAAGTATTATTAAGAGGGAGTTTTCCTTTTAAAGGGCTGCAAAGATACTTTTTTTTGATTAAATACAAAATATTAATTGATTACTTTTGAGCCCGTTACGTAAAATATGAAGGATTTTTCAAAGGTATTGGGAATTTGGTACCTGAAAAACGGTAGAAATCTGCCGTGGCGTACCACTAAAAACCCCTATTTCATCTGGCTTTCCGAAGTTATTCTTCAGCAAACACGTGTAGAACAGGGACTTCCATATTATGAACGATTCATTGAACATTTTCCGGAAATAATTGATTTGGCAGAAGCCTCCCAAGATAAAATATTGCATTTATGGCAAGGATTGGGATATTATTCCCGTGCTCGGAACCTCCATTCGGCAGCAAAACAGATAATAAATGAGTTTAACGGCCAATTTCCAGATAATTTTGAGCAAATCCGCTCCTTAAAAGGTATTGGAGATTATACTGCAGCAGCAATTGCTTCCTTCGCTTTCGACCTCCCCCATGCAGTTGTTGATGGAAATGTTTACCGTTTTCTTTCCCGACTTTTTGGGATTCATACGCCAATTGATTCATCCTTAGGCAAAAAGGAATTTGCATTACTTGCTGATAAGCTGCTCGATAAAAAGCATCCCGCAAGGCATAACCAAGCAATGATGGAAATGGGTGCAACTATCTGTAAGCCAGTAAATCCCATCTGTATCGAATGTCCTTTTGCAGGAGATTGTGTTGCATATAATAAAGGAGTAATAAACCAACTTCCTGTTAAAGAGAAAAAACTTAAGGTTCGGATACGTTACTTTAATTATTTAATCATCCACGACTCTTCTTCAGTTGTTATTTCATCCCGAAAGGAAAAGGATATCTGGCAAGGATTATTTGAATTCCCTCTTATCGAAAGTGATTTTGATCTCCAAACTACTGATCTTCTAAATAATAAGAGCTTTTTAGACCTAACACGAGGAAAAGTCCAACTTGAAAATAGTAGTGAACTCATCAAACACTTACTCTCTCATCAAACACTTTTTACAAGATTTAGGTGGCTTAAAGTCAAAAGTTTGTCAGGTTATAAGAAGAATAATGATTTTAAAATTATCCCTTTCGATGATTTGAAACATTTTGGAATGCCTCAGCTTATTGTAAAATACCTAGATGTACAACTTGATAGAAATCTAAAACAAAAAATACGACAAGAAGAAAAGCTATAGATACATTGTTAAATTGTATTGTTAATTTTTTACCTGACCTCCCAACTTTTTTAAGAACTCGAATTAATTAACTTTGCTATATACAACTTATCTTTTTAGTAATAGCATTGAGTAAACTTAAGAACCTAAAATACTAAAGCGCATGTCAGGAGTAAACAAAGTTTTATTAATCGGCAATCTCGGTAAGGATCCTGAATATCGCCATATGGAAGGTGGAATTGTTGTTGCCAAATTTCCTTTAGCCACTACTGAGTATTTCAAAAACAAAGACGGCCAACGACAAGATCAAACAGAATGGCATAACATTGTTTTATGGCGTGGATTAGCAGAGGCGGCTGAGCGTTTGCAACTTCGAAAAGGTCATATGGTATATATTGAAGGGAAAATCAGAACTCGTCATTGGGAAAAAGATGGAATCAAACGTTATGCAATTGAAATCATTGCTGAAAACATGACCATGCTCAGTAAGCGCGATCCACTTCCAACCAATCCAACTGATGAATCACATGATGAAACACCTCCAATGCATGACATGGGTGGTGATTTGCCATTTTAAGCATTGATTTTTGTTTCATCTTTGTGCCCCCATGCGAATAATTCTATTTAGTCTGCTGACAGTATTTGTACTTTCAAGTTGTAATCATGATGATTATAGTCCTAAGCCACGCGGCTATTTTCGAATTCAATTTCCTAAGCATTCTTATAAACAGTTCACTCCAAAAGAGTGTCCTTTTAGTTTTGATGCGCCAGAAACTGCACTAATGATTCCTGATACTAATTCAGTTTCACATCCATGTTGGTATTACATGCTTTTGCCAAAATTAAATGGCCAGCTTTATTTAACCTATGAGCCTGTAAATGGAAATCTTCGTGAGCTGATGGAAACCACTCGAACGTTAGTTTATAAGCATACGTCTAGAGCAAGTTCAATTGATGAACGATTAGTTTCTTTTAGCAAAGGTGTTTATGGAGTTTTATATGATATTGGTGGAGATGCTGCATCACCATCACAATTTTTTGTTACCGATAGTGCTCATCATTTTTTACGTGGTGCATTGTATTTTAATGCCGAACCAAATTCCGACTCTATTGCTCCTTCGATTGCTTATGCAAAAGAAGATATAGAGCATATGTTGAAGAGCTTGAAATGGAAATGAAATTAATTTGAAGATTGGTTGATTTGGAAATTTGAAAATGAAATAATTTGAAGTCCGTTTGCTTTAATGGATAAATCAAATTCCTCACAAATCAAATTAGTCTTTACACAAATTCTAAAATTGCTTCTAACAATAATTTTGGTTGTTCGGCTTGGACCCAATGGCCAGCATTGGGAATGGTAACAAATTTTGCATGAGGATACCATTGTTTGATTTCATTATAGCGAGTGGTATCAATATAACCTGAGTTTTCTCCTCGTGCAAATAAAACATCTATGTTGCTTGGAACTGATGGCCACGTTGAATTTCCTACTTCTTCAATTTCCGCATTTAAAACTTGGAGATTAAATCGCCAAGCTAATTTTTCTGGAGTAATCCAATATAGATTTTTTAGTAAAAATTGTCGAGTACCCAAATCCTCAATTTTATTTGCAAGAATTTTTTCTGCTTCACTTCGCGTTTTTATTTCATTCAAATTAACAGATAAAAGTGCATCCAAAATTTCACGATGATGAATTGGATAATTATAAGGTGCGATATCAACAACAATTAATTTCGAAATTAATTCGGGATAATCAATTTGCAATTGCATAGCTACCTTCCCTCCCATGCTATGACCTAACACAATGGGATGATCTAAATTCAAATCCATAATCAATTCCGCAACATCAGTAGCCATCGTTGCATAGGTATGCACAATATCATGAGGAGATTGCCCATGATTTCGAAGGTCGACTTGATATACTGAGAAATTATTTGCTGCCAGTTGTTTCGCAAATGACTGCCAATTATCACTCATTCCAAACAATCCATGCAAAATCAAGATGGGTTTCCCTACTCCTATTTGCCTAAAATTCAATTTCATAGAGTTTAACTAAGGGGCTTAACAATTCTTTCCTGCATTATCAGTATAATTCATTCTTTTCGGAATACTTTTGCGCAATGCAAATAACAGTGCGCAAAGGTACGAAAGAGGATATGCAATCGGTGCATGCCTTAATCTGCGAATTAGCAGAATATGAAAAAGCTCCACAAGAAGTTACGAATACCGTTTCCGACATGGTTCGCGATGGTTTTGGAGAACATCCTGTTTTCTTTTGCCTAGTTGCAGAAGTAGAAAATAAAGTTGTTGGTATGGCAATTTATTTTATTAAATATTCAACATGGAAAGGTAAAGGCGTTTACTTAGATGATATCGTTGTTACTGAATCAATGCGCGGAAAAAAAATTGGCAAACAATTATTTGATGCCGTAATGAAACATGCAAATTCATTAGGCGCTCAGCAATTACATTGGCAAGTTTTAGATTGGAACGAACCAGCTATTAACTTCTACAAAAAGTACAATGCGCAAATGGATGGTGAATGGATTAATTGCAAACTCACTAATAGTGAATTAAACATTCAATAAAAATAAGGAGAATGAAAGTATTTAAATTTGGAGGGGCTTCAGTTAAGGATGCCTCATCCATAAAAAATGTTGCAACAATTTTGCAAGAGTATAATGATGAGGAGTTGGTTGTAATTATCTCGGCAATGGGAAAAACTACCAATGCTCTAGAAAAAGTAGTAGATGCATATGTAAAAAAAACAGGAGAGGCATTAACTTTTTTAGAAGAAGTAAGATTATATCATAATCAAATAATGGATGATCTTTTTAATAATGATCAGCATATTGTTTATGAAAAGATAAATAATTATTTTGTAGAAATTCATTGGGCAATTGAAGATGAATCTCGTGAATATAATTTTATTTATGATCAAATAGTTTCCTTTGGTGAATTACTATCGACTACAATTGTAAATGCATGGTTAGTTGAATCGAAAATAAAAAGTGCTTGGGTTGATGTCCGTGATTGTTTAAGTGCTGATAATACTTATCGTGAAGGAAAAATAAATTGGGAAGAGAGTGAGAAGTTAGTTAAGAAAAATATTTTACCCTTATTCAACAAAAATAATAACATCGTTTTAACACAGGGATATATTGCAAGTACATCAGAAAACTATTCTATAACATTAGGAAGAGAAGGTTCTGATTATAGTGCTGCTATACTTGCCTATATTTTGGATGCGGAGTCGGTAACCATTTGGAAAGATGTACCAGGTGTTTTAAATGCTGACCCTAAATTTTTTAATGATGCACAAAAATTAGAGCAATTAAGTTATTTAGATGCGATTGAATTAGCCTATTATGGAGCTTCAGTGATTCATCCTAAAACAATAAAGCCGTTAGAGAATAAAGGCATTCCGCTCTATGTAAAATCATTTCTTAATCATCAAGCTAAAGGAACAATCATTGGCAAAGATTTACAAACTAAACCTTTGGTTCCATCATTCATCTTTAAAAGCAATCAAGTATTAATTAGTATCGCCGCTAAAGACTTTTCATTCATTGCTGAAGAGAATATTAGTAATATTTTTGCCACGTTTGCTTCATTAGGATTGAAAGTAAATTTAATGCAAAATTCCGCAATAAGTTTTTCTGTTTGTTTGGATGATGATGAACAAAAGATTCCAAAGCTAATTGAACATCTACAAAAAGATTATCGAATCCGATATAACACGCAACTACAACTTTATACCATTCGTCATTATTATCCTTCTACCCTTGAGAAATTAAGTCAGGGGAGGGAAATCCTACTTGAACAAAGAAGTAGAAATACTGCTCATTTAGTGATGAAAGCAGAAGAAAAATCGGAAAACAAAACAACATAGATTATTGTTATAGTATCAGTAATAATTAAACATTATGGATGCATCAGCGTCGCTCAAAAGTAAATTAATTCTTTGGCTCTTTATGGGTTGCTTTCTTGTATTTGGGATGGTTGTAGTTGGAGGGATCACACGCTTAACTGGCTCCGGGCTATCCATCACAGAATGGAAAGTAGTTACTGGAACGATTCCACCACTGAATGAATTACAATGGATTTCCGAGTTTCAAAAATATCAGCAGATTCCACAATACAAAGAATTAAATTCAGGATTTACATTAAGTGATTTTAAGTTTATTTATTTCTGGGAATTTATTCATCGATTAATTGGAAGATTAATTGGAATAGTATTTTTAATCGGTTTTGTTTACTTCTGGAAAAAGAAAGTAATTACAAAAGAATTAATGCCACGATTACTTTTCATGTTCGTCTTAGGAGGTATTCAAGGATTTTTAGGATGGTACATGGTCTCAAGTGGGTTAACACAAAATGTAAGAGTAAGTCATATACGATTAGCCATTCATTTAACTTTTGCATTTATCACTTTTGGATATGTTTTTTGGATTGCATTAACACAAATCTTTCCTAATAAAATTACTGACACTATAACACTCTCGAATTATCGAAAAATAGCTAAAGGACTTTTAGTTTTATTAACGCTTCAAATTATTTATGGAGCCTTTGTTGCTGGCACAAAAGCTGGATGGACTTACAACACCTGGCCAAAAATGGATAATGATTGGATACCGGAATCTATACCATTTACCTTTTCAAAAGATGGAGTAAGTAGTTTAATAAACAATCTTGCAACTGTACAATTTATTCACAGATGTTTAGCATACCTTTTAGCTGGAATTATTGTCTTTTTAAACTGGAAAATTGCTAAAGATGAACTATTAAATTTAGCACAAAAACAAGCTGCAAATACATTAGTAATTCTCGTAGTTATTCAAGTACTTTTAGGAATAATTACATTGCTTTCGAGTGTGCCGATTTGGATGGGAGTATCACATCAAGTGGTTGCCTTCTTTTTATTCGCAGCAACAATTTATTTTATACACCGATTAAGTTTTAGTGCCGAAAAAATTAACTAAATAATATTTACCAATTCATTCTTTTCCTTAATGAGGTAATATGTGCAGTATGATGTTCACTATGCCAAGCATAAAGTGAAAGCACTTCATCTAATCTACTTGTAACTTTCTTTTCTGGATGAATATATGTTCTTGCCCATTGATCTTCACTCATCGACTTCATCATAATAACCCACCGATGATGAATTGCATCAATGAATGGTAGCGAAATTTCAACTGCTCCCGTTTTTGCTTCTGGTAATTCGGCCCAAAGATTTTCATTGTAAGGTTTAATCGTAGGATTATCTTCGGTAAGTGCAAATTTAAATCGGATATACGCATTTACATGACTATCTACAACATGGTGTACAACTTGTCGAACAGTCCAACCATTTTCTCGATAAGGAGTATCCAATTGAGCGTCATTTAATCCTTGAATAGCTTCAATCATTTTAGAGGGCAATTGCTCAATGATTGCAAGAAATTTTTCACGATCAGAAGAAGTAATATTTTGAGGAGTTGAATATTTACCAATAGGGTAACGTAAATCGTCGGTTATCATTTTTTTGAAATTTATTTAACAAATATAATGAAGAAAAAAATAAAAATCGTCTTTATTAAAAAACGCAGATTGAACTTTACAATTAATAAAAAAAATTATATTTATATAATACCCATAAGGAAAAAATCGTGTTTCAATGGTTCGCAGATTTACTTAGGTAGGAAAATTAACTGCTACAAATCGAAATTAGCAAAAACTTCGATAACCGATGACAAGTTTAGAAAGCAATAAGTTCCTGCTTGATTAAAAGTGCTATTATAAGCCGTTTAATTCAGAATAAGCTTTCCCCTAATGGTGTGCAATCCTTCGCTCAAAGAATATAAATATAGGCCATTTTGATATTTATCTAAACTCACATTGCTTTCTCCGACTGCAAGAATTTTAGAATAAACAATTTTCCCACTTGTATCAAATATTTGAAGTAGGGTTTCTTTCTGATTTTCTTTTAAATTGATCTTTATGGAATTACCCTCCTGAATAACGGTGAAAGATGCGTCGGGTTTATTATCATCATGTAAACTTACAACTCCAAAACAATCGCTACTTTGTTGTGAGTAAATATAGTTTCCATCATCTTTGACACAAGTTAAGCCAGTGGCTACATCTTCGGTTGACACGACTGATACAATTGTTAATCCACCATCATCGCCTATTGATTCAATGTAATTAAAACCATTGTGCAAATAAATTATTTTACCATAACCACTCAATAAAGGATATTGTCCAATGCTATCAATTGTCAAGGCACCTACAGGTTGATTAACAAATGGCGTATTTAAGGTATCACCAACATTTAATGTAAAATCAAAAAGCAAATGCTCAACAGAGTCAACAGTTAAATCAAGTAGATAAACCTGTTGAAGTAAAGTATCTTCCCTCATAAATTGAGTTGTTGAAATGCTACCGCCATTTGCACAATTTCCAGCAGTATCAATTGCAAATGGTTGACAAAAATACGAGCATTGACATAAACTTATAACATTACATGATGCAATCTTTTGATATGTTTTACTCTGAATTATTGTGTCACCGAAAAAATATTGTTGTACTCCACCAGTTGTGAAGCAAAGATTGGTAATATCATAAAACATTGTAGTCCAAAATTTATTTTGTTTTATGAGAGGATGGTAAGTTTGTCCTTCAACAAAAAAGCTATTTAACAAAATAATAGTTAATAAAATAATGCAACGAGTTTTCATAAATATTTCTTTAAATGGCTCATAACGTTCCGAAGCTTGGCGAGGTTGCAAACTTCGTAACCGTTTATTTTCTACTAGAGATAAAATTTATTGCGGAACGCAAACGTGAATTTACAACAAATTTCGCAATCTTGCCAAACGGCTGTTGTGCGTTCGTGCTTTCACTGTTTAATAGTAATGATACTTAGCTTTAAAATATTCTATAAGTTCTGTATTTTTCTCTTTAATCTTTTGTAAATCGTAAATCCGAGCATTGCAATTATTCAAGTACATAGTTAACTGGTTAAAATACTTGTTTAATAATTCTTTGTTATTACCATATATGGCAAATACTCTTGGTGAATTGGTAGTGTCTTTCCATTTTTCGTAATCCCTAAGCGAGGCGGCTGCTTCCCGCAAATCATCTTGTCTTTTTTGAAATCCAGTGGTTTCAGCTGTTTTGTAATTCCTCAGAAGATTATCATAATGTATAATTTTATCAGCATCTTCTTTGTTTAATAATCGTAGACCTCCTGCATATTTTAGTTGCGCAAGTGTACGATCTGTATATATCATATCTATGAAACTATTAGAATTAGACATTATATTACATAAACAATTTGTTGAGGATTGATTTCTCAAAATGGAGTCGTAGCATTGGGACATACTTTGTAAAACAGTAATTTTTTTCTCAAAATTATTACAAATAATGTTGAAATGTGTTGAGTCTATTTTAAGGTCTTCATAAAAAGAAAGAATATACTGTTTACCTCTATCTCTTTCTATTTTATGTTCCAATTGATATTCTGCCAAAAAACCGCAGAATACTGCAAGGAACAGCATTAAAAATTCCCAAAAATAAGATTTCCAGTTTTTTTTGTGATGTGGTTCAGATGGATTATGAGCATGATGATGTACTTCCATATTTTCAGTTTCTCGAGTTGAATTAATAGTCCCCAAATCTTTAGTTTCAGTAATTTCGTTTTGAGAATTTTCCGATCGTCTTTCTGTCGATTTATTTAAATTTTCTTCTACATTTTCTTCCATTTTTTTATTAATTTCTCAATGTTATAGAATTCTTGGGCGTTCTGCGAGCATGACGCACAACAATTTCTTTAAGAAAGGAATTTAAAATTCTTACTTTTTTTATCTCCAATCCTTCGTATAATTTATAAAATAATGCTAGTAGAATTTGTTGTAAAAAAATAAAAGTATTTGCAATTTAATATATGATTTTTTGAATTTTTGGGGACTCTACGAATCCCACCCCGAATCAAATTTACAAAATATTTTGGACTTAATCGGGAGCAAACGAATATAAGTATTTGTAATTAACTATGTGATTTGTTTAATTTAAAGGGGATACATGCGTATCCCCATAAGCGTCAGGCTAAGGAATGATTTTTAGTATTTTAAAGGGAGGAGGTATATGCTTTTTAATCTCTTTACTACACGTGAGTATAATAATCTTTTCTAAGGCCTTTATAAGGGA
>JANPGA010000354.1:0-1704 GCA_031423735.1 Bacteroidota bacterium
CGGCCATCATTTTTTTATAGCCATAACATCCACAACGAAATTAATTTGAATCTTGGTTTTGTTAAAGCTTCTTATAATACAGATAAGACACGAGCTAATTTCTCTCTTGCAACGGGAACATACATGAATGCCAACTACTCATCAGAGCAGGGGGTGTTGAAAAATGTTTACGAAGCAAATGCAGGAATTAAATTATGTAAAATGAAAAACTTGTGGATTGATGCTGGAGTTTTTGCATCGCATATTGGTTTCGAAAGTGCTATATCAAAGGATTGTTGGGGATTAACACGTAGTATTCTCGCCGAGAACACTCCTTATTATGAAAGTGGTGTAAAAATTTCTTATACATCGGATAATAGTAAGTGGTTTATGAGCGGTTTATTATTAAACGGTTGGCAACACATTCAACGACCTGTTGGAAATAATACTCCTGCATTTGGCACCCAAATTACATATACCCCAAACTCAAAAGTTTCATTAAACTATAGTACCTTTATTGGAAATGATAAACCTGATTCAGTTAAGCAAATGCGTTATTTCCATAATATTTATGGGATGTTTCATGTCACTGAAAAATTCCATTTAACAGCAGGGTTTGATTGTGGAATGGAGCAAAAAGCTTATAACAGTAGTGATTATAATAATTGGTATAGTCCAGTACTAATTGTAAAGGTGATTTTGAATAACCAATTTGCGATCTCAGCGAGAGGGGAATATTATAAGGATGAAAAAGGGGTTATAATAGCAACAGGAACTCCTAACGGATTTCAAACTTTCGGATATTCATTAAATTTGGATTATAAAATAAGAGACAACGCTGTATGGCGAATTGAAGGAAGAGTTCTCACTAGTAAAGACAAAATATTTATTAAAGATGACAATGTTGTGAATTCAAATACATTTTTGACAACATCACTTGCAATTTCTTTTTAATGTCTGATAAAGAGCAAAATGTTCAACATTTTCTGAATTTAATTCAGAAATCACGACGTGGTAAGTTCAAAATTTACATTGGCATGAGTGCTGGTGTAGGTAAAACTTATCGGATGTTGCAAGAAGCTCATGCATTATTAAAAAATGGCATCGATGTTAAGATTGGTTATATTGAAACACATAATCGTGAAGAAACTCATGCATTGTTGGAAGGGCTTCCTGTAATTCCACGGCGAAATATATTTTATAAAGGCAAACAATTAGAAGAAATGGATGTTCAAGCAATCATCGGACTTCGACCTGAAGTGGTGATTGTTGATGAGTTAGCCCATACGAATATTGAAGGAAGTGCGAATGAAAAGCGTTGGCAAGATGTTCTTGAAATTTTAAATGCTGGAATTAATGTTATTTCAGCTTTAAATATTCAACATATCGAAAGCTTAAATGATGAGGTGAAGGCAATAACTGGTGTGGAAGTGAAAGAACGTGTGCCTGATTCTGTTTTAGCTCAAGCAGATGAAGTCGTAAACATTGATTTGACTGCTAATGAATTAATAGGTCGATTAAAAGAGGGAAAGATTTATCGTTCAGAAAAAATTAAGGCCGCACTTGATAATTTTTTTAAATCGGAACATATACTTCAGTTAAGGGAGTTATCGCTGAAGGAAGTAGCCTCACAGGTTGAACGTAAAGTGGAGACAGAGGTGCCTAGAAATGCAGTGCTTAAACATGAGCGCTATATGGCTTGTATTAGTACTAATGAAGTTGGAG
>JANPGA010000355.1:0-10436 GCA_031423735.1 Bacteroidota bacterium
AAACGCATCAACCATGTTTTTTCGAAACGTGCGTGTTACAGGATCATTTAAAAAGTTACTATCCCGGCCAACATATCGTAAATAAGTTACTTTGTTCAACCATTACTAACCAATAGCAAACCTTTCCTTCCATTTTTTATCTCTGAATCAATGTCAGATATCTACTTTAAAAGTAGTCCGCAAAATAAAAAGGAAATTATTAAAGCTAGTAAAATATCTGGATTAGAAAATGCTTCTGTTACTCAGTTTTTAGGAGATATGTATCAACGAGTAAATATCTATTCCAATTTCGTTGAACTTTTTGGAAAGGGTTTTATAAGTCCTATTTCCGATTTGGGATTAATTTATTATCGTTATTATTTATTGGATTCAGCATATTTAGATAACCAATGGTGTTATAAATTAAAATTCAAACCCCGTCGACCACAAGAGCTTACTTTTACAGGTGAATTTTGGGCTTCCGACACCACCTGGGCTGTGAAAAAAATTAATATGCGCATCGCTAATGATGCAAATATAAATTGGGTTGAAGATTTAGCGGTGGTGCAAGAATACTCACATGTGAATGATAAACATTGGATGTTGAGTAAAGATTTGTTAGTAGTTGATTTTGCTGCGCGTGAAAATGGTTTGGGTTTTATTGGTCGTAAAACTACTTCTTACCGAAAATTTAATTTGAACGAACCAATAAATGATACTATTTTTAAAGGGACTGAAAATATTGTAGTGAAAGATGATGCGATGAGCTATAAAGAAGATTTCTGGAAAGAAAATCGACATGATAGCCTATCAGAAAGAGAACGAGAAATTTATCATCTAGTTGATACGATAAAAAAGGTTCCAGCCTTTAAAACTTATGTTGACATTATAACACTTTTCTTTACTGGCTATAAGGATGTTGGATTAATTGAATTAGGACCATATTATACTCTTTATAGTTTTAATAGAATTGAAGGAAACCGTTTTCGCATTGGCGCAAGAACTAGTGATGATTTAAGTACAAAAATTTTGGCAGATGGGTACCTAGCATATGGCACAAAGGATGAACGTTATAAATATGGAGGGAATATCAAGTTCAAACTTGATGATAAACCACGACAGTTTATTGGGCTTTCCTATAAAAAGGATATTCAACAACTAGGACAAAGTGATAATGCTTTTCAAGATGATAATATATTGTCTTCATTATTTAGAAGAAGCCCTGCAACAAAATTAAATAGTATTGAGTCGGAAAAGGTTTGGTATGAAATGGAATGGTTTCCTGGATTGTCGAATAAATTAATATTTGGTCACAATCATTTTATACCATTAGGCGATCTCGACTTTTCGTATTTGCCTGACAATAATGATACAGTTTCAAGAAAGGGAACTCTCACTACCTCTGAAATTTCTTTGGTATCAAGATTTGCTTATCGCGAAAAATTTGTAACAGGAAAGATTGATCGAGTAAGTTTAGGAAGTGATCATCCTATTGTTCAAGTTAATTTAACGTTAGGCTTAAAAGGCGTTTTAGATAGCGATTTCGGATATCAAAAATTAACAGTTAAAATTGATGATCGCATTAAGTTGAATCCATTTGGATATACGTACTGGTTAGTTTCTCTTGGTAAAACATGGGGGAAAGTACCCTACCCTTTACTTGAATTGCATCCTGGTAATGAAACCTACTTTTATGATTTCGCTGCATTTAACCTAATGAATTATTTCGAATTTGTAAGCGATTATTATGTGAGTGGTTATGCTACTCACCATTTCGATGGTTTCTTCTTTGATAAATTGCCATTATTTAGAAAACTTAAATGGCGTGAAGTGGCACAAGTAAAAGCTGTTTACGGACGATTAGAAGATGATAATTTAAAATTATTTTCGGAAAAGGGATCGTTCAACTCATTAAACAAGAAGCCTTATGTTGAAGTGGGGGCAGGAGTAGAGAATATCTTTAAAATCATCCGTATAGATTTCCTTTGGCGACTTTCTTATCTTGAAAATAAAAACATTGCCAAGTTTGGAATTCGAGGTAGTTTCCAACTTACCTTCTAATTTGTTGAATCATCATTGCCTTTCAGTATCTTTGCTTCCATGCAAATTCTTCGTTCCGATAATTTAGTTAAGCGTTATAAAAGTCGTACCGTAGTGGACAATGTTTCCATCCGTGTACAACAAGGTGAGATTGTTGGGTTGTTAGGTCCTAATGGGGCTGGCAAAACCACTACTTTTTACATGACAGTTGGCTTAGTGAAACCGAATGAAGGGAAAATATTTTTAGATGATCGGGAGATTACCAATGAGCCTATGTACAAACGTGCTCAAATGGGCATTGGATATCTTGCTCAAGAAGCTTCTGTTTTTCGTAAATTAACGGTTGAGGATAATATTAAAGCTGTTTTGGAAATGACAAAGCTTGATAAAAAAGCACAACGCGACCGATTGGAAACATTAATTGAAGAATTCAGTTTAGAGAAAGTTAGAAAGAGTAATGGTGATGTATTGTCGGGTGGTGAAAGAAGAAGAACCGAAATAGCCAGAGCCTTAGCAGTTGATCCTAAATTTATTTTATTAGATGAACCTTTCGCTGGTGTTGATCCTATTGCAGTGGAAGATATTCAAAGCATTGTTTTTAAGTTGAAAGATAAAAACATTGGAATATTAATTACCGATCATAATGTGCACGAAACATTAAAAATTACTGACCGTGCATATCTACTTTTTGAAGGTAAAATTTTGAAAGAAGGCAGCGCACAAGAACTTGCCGATGATGAACAAGTACGAAAAGTCTACTTAGGACAAAATTTCGAATTAAGGTAAAAAATAAATTACGAATTAAGAATTAAGTTTTTTTATTAGTAAAAGAAACCGCCTTCTACATTCTACATCCTGAATACTACATCCTGAATCCTGAATCCTGAATCCTGAATCCTAAATTCTAAATTCTGCATTCTGCATTCTAAATTCTGCATTCTAAATTCTGCATTCTAAATTCTGCATTCTAAATTCTGAATTCTACATTCTGAATTCTGCATTCTGAATTCTGCATTCTTAATTCTGAATTCTACATTCTGAATTCTACATTCTGAATTAAAAAACCTAAGCGTCTACCAACTTAAATTCATACGTTTCCATTATTGGATTCGCAAGTAATTGTTTGCAGGCTTGATCTACTTTTTGTTGAGCATCTTCCTTGCTTTTAGCATCAACTTCAAGCGTGATATGTTTACCAATTCTTACGTTATCAATTTCTGAAAGATTTAAATTTTTCATGCTTGCAGAAACTGCTCTTCCTTGAGGATCTAACAAAGCTTTTTGAGGCATTACGGTAATATGTGCGTTGAATTTCATGTAATTTGTTTTTTATTCGGAGGATAAATGAGTGATAATATAATATAGTAAATAATAATTACTGGACTTGCTGCATATCTTAAAGTAAAACCTAAAACAATTGCCCCTAAAATTAATAAAAGTTGAGCTTTACTTTCCGACCAATTTAAAGATTTTATCTTCAAGGAAATTAATGGAATTTCAGCAATTAAAAGATAGGAACAAATAGCAACTATTAGAACTAGTGAAAGTGGTTGAAATAGAAAAGGAGCAATACCAAATTCATCATGTAGCGTTATAAATGGAAAAGATAAAATGAGTAAAGTGATTGCTGGTGTTGGTACACCAATAAAATAGGTGGTTTGTCGCGGATCAATGTTAAACAAGGCTAATCTTAATGCAGAAAACAAGGTTACGGTAAACATAAAAACACTACCTAAATTAAATGTAAATCCTCCAATTGAATCAAGTGGATAATTGTCAATAAACAATTTATACATGATTATCCCAGGTACAAATCCAAAAGATACCATGTCGGCTAAAGAATCCAATTGCTTCCCTATTTCTGAATAAGCTTTTAATAATCTAGCTAAAAAACCATCTAAGAAATCTAAAAGTAAGGCAGTGATTATCAATATGCCTGTAAGATTTACATTGCCATTAAAAATGCTAATAACGGCCATACATCCACATAGCAAATTGAGCAAGGTGATGAAGTTTGGGAGATGTCGCATGTTGCAAAGGTAAATCTTAAGTTTATGCTTCAATAGTGTAAAAAAATAAATATTTAACACCTTTGGAACCAAAAGATTGATTGAATGTTATTTAACTTTGAATAAATATAACCTTTGACTTTAAAATAAAGTATAAATCTATAATGTGGATTATACTTTTTACGTCCTAATAAACGTTGAGAGAAATCAACAAAAACAAATCATGTACAAAAAACGCACACTTCTTCTTCTAATTTCCGCCACCACACTGCATTTCAGCCTTTTTGCGCAAGCTCCAAAATATAGCAACGATTTCCTTGCAATAGGGGTTGGAGCAAGAGCTTTGGGTATGAGTGGAGCTCAATCTTCTCTTGTTGATGACGTTACTGCCGGGTATTGGAATCCTGCGGGATTGGCGTTAGTAAAATCGAATATTCAGATTGCTGCAATGCATAATGAGTATTTTGCTGGTATTGCGAAATATGATTATGCCGCAGTTGCCGCTCCAATTGACGCAACACGTACAGTTGGGTTTTCTGCAATTCGTTTTGCTGTTGATGATATTATCGATTCTACTAATTTAATTGATAAAGATGGAAATGTTGATTATGATCGATTGAGAACATTTTCAGCTAGTGACTACGCATTTTTATTTTCTTATGCTCAAAAAATGAAAATTGAAGGATTGAGATTAGGGGGTAACGTAAAAGTTATTCATCGTAAGGCAGGTAGTTTTGCTCAGGCTTGGGGGTTTGGAATTGATTTGGGTGCTCAATATGATCGCAAAAAATGGAAATTTGCTGCGGTTGGAAAAGATGTTACATCTACATTTAATGCGTGGAGTTACAACACCTCAAGTATAGAAGAAGTTTTTAATCAAACAGGAAATGAGATTCCAGAAAATGGTTTAGAGATTACTTTACCACGATTAATTTTAGGAACAAGTTATAAAACTAATCTTGCTAAAAAGATTACCATTCAACCATCTTTGGATTTGGATCTCACTTTTGATGGGAAAAGAAACGTTCCTATTAAAACTAATGTACTAAGTATTGATCCGAAAATTGGGGTTGAAGTAGGTTATGACAATTTCATTTTCTTACGCACAGGAATTCAAAATATTCAGCAGGTAAAAAACATAGATCAGTCTACCTCTACTACTATACAACCTAATCTTGGTATTGGTATTAAATTAAATAATATTAGTATTGATTATGCATTAACAAATATTGGTGGCGGGTCAGAATCATTATATTCTAATGTTTTTTCACTTCGATTTAATATTAATAAGCAAAAAAAATCAGGAACAGTTCAGAACTGAAGATCTTAAAATTTATTAACAGAACATCATGCGCAAGTTTTACTTAATACTTATAGTTTTTTTTGGCTTTATTGCATTCACTGAAGCACAGCCATACCATAACGAGTGGATTCCTTTTGCCAGTGGCCAATCCTATTCTACTCAACAGTATTATCGAATCTCTATTTGGAAACAAGGAATTTATCGTATTACCTATAATGATTTAATAATTAAAGGTGTTCCTGTTACCACATGGTTTAATCCAGATCGTTATCAAATATTTAATAGTGGAAAGGAACAGTTTATACAGGTAGTTGATGCAAATTCGGATAATATTTTTAATCCAGGAGATTATATTGATTTTTATGGTAAAGGTACCGATGGACTTTTGGATGCTGAAATTTATGATACACCATCAAGTCAGATAAATATAAATACTAGTTTGTTTAATGATACTGCATCTTATTATTTAACATACAATCCATTTTCGATTTCGAATAGAAGGATGCCAGTTGAGTCGGATGTAAATTATGCTGGATATACAGCTGAACCATATGTTTTACATAAGGATATTAAAAATTATTTTGACAATTATAATATTGGATTTCGTGATGGCAATAACGTTGGCGATAATCCATACACCGTTGGTGAAGGTTATTATTCAAATGGCGCTTATAAGGGTAATCCAATAGGAAATACATTTAATGTTGTGAAGTATCTTGCATCTGGCACTCCTCCTGATGCAGAAATTGCAGTGATTGGAGCCAATAGACTACCACATCCATACGAAGTTCGTGGAGGATCGAGTGTATTGATAAGTAATTTGATTTACCAATACCAAGCCGCAAGACACGGTTTATCGCCTGTAAATTTTCCAACAAATGGAGCGTATACCATTTCTCTTGCTCCTTTAGATGATGGCGATCCTACAAATCAAAATTACATGCAGATTGGATATATTAAACTTTCGTATCCTAGAAGTTTAGATTTTTCATCTGAAACTTTTCCTCAATCGTTCACTCTTAAATCTACAGGAACAAAAACATATCTTGAATTAGCGAATGTTTCTTTAACAAATCCTAGAATGTACGTTTTAACTGGTGATACGGTTAAATTTGTAAACGTAAATACTTCTACTTTGCCTTTAAGATCTTTAATAACAGATAATGGAATTGATAGAGTTTGTTACCTAATTGATAATAGCCAAGTATTCTCTATAAACGGAAATGCAACTATTTCTTCGGTAAATAATAATGTTGATCCAGCAATTAATGCTCGATTTACAAATTTTTTAACTGCTGGATTAAATAAAGATTTCTTGATTGTTTCCAATAAAAAATTGTGGAATGGAGCAAAAGCATATGCCGACTATCGTACTTTATCTGGCCACAATGCATTGCTTGCGGATGTAGATGAATTGTATGATCAATTTGCTTGGGGTATTAGCAAAAATCCTCTTGCGATAAGAAAGTTTGCTGATTTTATGATTGATAATTTCGATACTATTCCAAAGTATTTATTGTTAATTGGTAAATCTGTTACTTCTTTGGAAGCTAGAGGTGGATATGAGAATAGTATTAATCTTGTTCCAACATTCGGAGAACCACCATCTGATCAAATGTTCACGGCAAAATTAAATACAAGTGAATATAAACAAGAATTAGCAACAGGACGAATATCAGCATGGGATGAAAATGATGTAACTGCATATTTAAATAAGCTAAAGGGTTTTGAAATGCAGCAAAAACAACCACCAGCATTATGGATGAAAAATGTTTTGCATTTTGGTGGTGGAAGCGATATTGGGGAACAAGATCAATTGTCATCAATATTAAAGAGATATAAGCAAATAGTTGAAGATACTTTATTCGGCGGAAATGTTACAACTTTTTTAAAGAACTCAACCGCACCAATTCAAATTAACCAAAGTCAGTATTTGCAACAGTTAATCGATAGTGGTTGTACGATGATGACATTTTATGGTCACGCTGCAGGATCATCTTTTGATATTGCAACGGATATTCCAGAAAATTATCACAATCAAGATCGTTACCCGTTAATACTTGCCAACTCATGTTACGTTGGTAATATTCATACTAATTCACGTCAGTTAAATGAACGCTTTGTTTTAGCTCCTGATAAAGGTTCTATTGCATTTATGGCTGTTCCTGATGTTGGTGTTATTGAAGTTCTTTCTGATTATTCTGAAAAGTTTCATAAGGTAATATTTCAAGAAGAATATGGTAAGTCAGTTGGTGAATGCATGAAATCTACAGTCGCTCAAATTATAACTCCTGATTTTGCTCGTCGAGGAGTTTGTATGAACATGACCTTGCATGGTGACCCAGCAATAATATTAAATTCATTTCCTAAGCCTGATTACGTTGTTCAAAATTCAAATATAATTTTCGAACCTACAAACATTACTACAGAATTGGATTCATTCACTGTTAAGGTAGCAATCACGAATGTAGGTAAGAATACTAATCAAAAAATGAATGTTTTAATTAGTCGTAC
Source organism: Bacteroidota bacterium (assembly GCA_031423735.1). Taxonomy (GTDB): domain Bacteria; phylum Bacteroidota; class Bacteroidia; order AKYH767-A; family OLB10; genus JANXSD01. The sequence goes on from JANPGA010000355.1 coordinate 7,846, forward strand.
TTTCCCTGATCATGTAACAAAGAAGGATACCATATTTATTGCGCCTTATATTACTTATCGTGATACTGTAAGTATTCGACTTCCTGTAGATTTTAAAAACGGATCTGGCATCAATGATTTTACAGTTACCGTTGATAATTTCGATGAAGTTGATGAAATCGAAAACATAAGTAATAACACAGCAAGAGCACAATTAATTATTAATTCAACAGATATTAATCCTGTTTATCCTCAAAAATATTCGATTATTCCATCAAGCTCTGTATCATTAAAAGCTACTACTGCTGATCTTTTTGCGAAAGCAAAAAATTACCGATTTGAATTAGATACTACTCCATTTTTTAATTCGCCAAAATTGCAATTTAGTACTGTTACTAATGCATATGGAATTATTAGTTGGACTGTCACGACCCCTTTAGACTCAAACATTGCCTACTTCTGGAGAGTTGGAAATGATTCAATAATGGATCCTGATACAAGTATCTCTAAAAAGTATCAGTGGAAAAATAGTTCTTTTATGTATAAGCCTAATACTACTGGGTGGTCACAAGCACATTACTATCAATTTCAGGAAAGTAAATTAACTAATGTTGTTTTAAATAATAATGCTAGAATATTTGATTTTATCCTTTCCAATTATGCATTGGATATGTCGCATATCAATAATAAACCTTCCTATGATATTAATGGTGTAAATATGGATTATGGTGGGTGTTCAAATGCTCCTCAGCTTGCAATTGCAGTTTTGGATTCTATTGATTTTACGAACCCATGGACGAATGATACTTGTTTTCATTATTTTGGAAATTATAATTACTATAGTGGTTGTACTCTAAATCCAATTGGTAACTGTAGAACTTCTCGAGCAGATAAATATTTTCTTTTTGATACTTCTTACCCTGGCCAGAATGATAGTTTAGTAAATATGATTACGAATGGTGTTCCTAATGGAAATTATATTTTAGCATGGACGGTTTTTCCTGTAAACTTTCCTACGCTACCTTCAATTGTAAATAATGCCTTCGTACAACTTGGAGCAAATGCATTTACGAGTTTAACTGCAACAGATAAATTTATGATGTTTTCTCATAAAGGATATCCTTCTCAAACAATTTTTAAAAAAGGACATTATCCTGATAGTATTTTGAATATTAATTATTCATTTATTAGAAATTGGGATAAAGGTTTTGTTGAATCAACTATTGTAGGACCTGCAAAAAAATGGACTACCTTCCATTGGGATTATAAAAGCCTAGAAAATTCTAACTCGCCAGATAGCATTGCTTTAGAAATTATTGGAATAACTCCAAATAATCAAGAAGTTGTTTTGGTAAATAATATTTTAACAACTGCAGATATTGATTTGAGTTCGATTGATGCCTCACAATATCCTAATTTAAAAATACGAGCTTATCTTCAAGATTTGGTTAATAGAACATCACCTCAACTTAAGTTATGGCAAGTTTATTTTGAACCAGTTCCAGAAGGAGCATTAAACACGCGTTATTATTCTTTCTTCAAGGATAGTATCCAAGAAGGAGATATGGTTAAACTAGACATGGCGTTCGAAAATATTAGCTCTGTTAAGATGGACACTTTATTAGTTAATTATTTTCTTTATGATGCTAATAATGTAAAGCATAATTTAGGTTCTGTAAGAGTGAATCGGGATTTGCCTCCTGGAGACACTGTAATGACTCATTTATCGTTTAGTTCTGTAGGCTATTCAGGAATAAATAATTTATGGATTGAAGCAAACCCAAATCAAGATCAGCCTGAACAATATCATTTTAATAATCTCGCAAATTTGCACTTTAAAGTGTCGAAGGATATCACGAATCCTTTGCTTGATGTAACATTTGATGGCATTCACATTTTAAATGGAGATATAATTTCTAGCACTCCTAATATTCATATTAAACTTATTGATGAAAATAAATTCATTGCATTAAATGACACTTCTGATTTTAGAATAAGCTTAATAAGTCCTTCTGGTGTTTCTAAATTATTATATTTTGAAAATTCACAAGGTGCAAGTATTGATAACACTAAATTGAAATGGATTCCAGCAACTTTACCAAGTAATAGTTTTAAAATCGACTATAGTCCCCTTTTAAAGGAAGATGGTTTATATACGTTGGACGTTCAAGCAACCGATAAATCAGGAAATCTATCTGGAAAAAATGATTATCGAATTCAATTTGAGGTGGTAAATAGAAGTACTATTACCGAAGTAATTAATTATCCGAATCCTTTCTCAACAGCAACTAGATTTGTTTTTGTTTTAACAGGATCAGAAACACCAAGTGAATTTAAAATTCAGATTATGACTGTTACTGGTAAGATTGTTAGAGAAATTACTAAAGAGGAATTAGGTCCTTTACATATTGGTAGAAACATTACTGACTATGCATGGAATGGTAAAGATGAATTTGGTGATCAACTAGCAAATGGAGTTTATCTTTATCATGTAGTTACAAAAATTGATGGAAATAAAATTGAAAATAGAGATGTAGGAATTGATAAATACTTTAAAAGGGGATGGGGAAAAATGTATTTGATGCGTTAAAGTAATTGGTACAAAAACGAGA
>JANPGA010000356.1:0-2707 GCA_031423735.1 Bacteroidota bacterium
AGTTTTGATATTTTTCGTTGTATATTTTTAAGTGATATTTGCCTAATTCTATCCTCATATACTTCTGTGGATGGCGCATTGTATGGTTCTTGTTTTGTTATCATGTTCCAAAGTATAACAGCGAGTTTTCTAGCAGTAGCAGTAATTGCAGCGCCTCGACCATATTTAAACGATAGTCGTTTGAAAAACCTGGCTATTGGAATATCTGTTTTCATATTGCCAATGGTATTTGCTGCATTGCGTAATGCAATCGATAAAATATTCGCTCCATGACGAATGCTATTCCCAATTACCTTTCCTCCAGTTATTTTTTTATTCGGCGAAAGTCTTAGCCAGCTACTAAATGCTTTTGCAGAATTAAATTTTGAAATTCCTTCACCAACTTCACTCATAAATATAAGAACCGTACTATAACTGATTCCAGGAATCTCCATCAAATTTACACTATTAAAAAGTTGAAAAGCCTTTTTGTCTATTTCAAAAGATGGTGCGTTTTTTTGAATTCGTTTTTTATCTTTTTTCTTTTGATCAAATACTAAATCATTCTTATTAGACTCCATCAAATGACGATCTAGCATATTATTAAGTTCTTTATCTGCTTCAATAATTTGTTCTTGAATAAACGTATACGTGTTCATTAATTGTTTTAACTGAAACAAATAATCGTTACGATAAAAACCATTCAATGCAAGTGCGATTTCTTCTTTTGGCTTTTTTACATTCACATCGCATAGATGGGAAAGGTTTGTTGCATCTCGCTCCCCAGCAATGATTGCTTTGATAATTGTCATTCCCGATTTACCAGTGATATCACTCACCGCAACATCCAGTCGAATATTCATTAATCGTAAGTTTTGCGAAATTCGTTTTGTATTATCAGCTACTTGCGATATGAGTGAACTACGATGGCGAGTGATGTTGCGCAATTGACCAGTGAAATCATCAGGCTGAAAACTATCAGGTAGTAAGCCTAACGTGTGCATACGTTGTATAAACTGGCAATCGAGAACATCTGTTTTTCTCCCTTTTAAATTTTTTGTAAAGGAGCCATTTACTAAAATAGGATTTAGTCCTTGTTGTTGCAATAGGATGAATAAATTTTTCCAGTAACTTCCAGTACTTTCTAGTGCAACTGTAGTGATATTTTGTTCAAGTAACCAGTCGCATAGTGATAAAATATCAGAAGTATAAACACCGAACTTTTTTATATGCTCCTTTCCCTGGCCAATTGCAACATAAAGTTCACGACTACCAACATCAATTCCTGCTGCATTTAAATTTAAGATTGGCATTCTTTCATACTGTTCTTCTTTTCTTTTTGTCATTGCGTTTTAAATTAAATGATGATTAGTATAAATCACAACTTACTACAAAAAGACGAATTTTAAAGTTAGAATAATCGTATACGGGATTATCAATTTTCATTAACATCACCATTGAACTGTAGCATTGTTCCAGAAACCCAGAACAGTATTCGTCCGCCTATAATTTCTTGCATGCTCTTTAGGCAATATTTTTTAAAGGAGACTTGTGATGTAGCAAGTTGTGATTACGCCAATGTACAAAAAATGGTTAAATATTGAACTGTGTTTCGTTCGATACCAAGGTAATTTCTTTTAATCTTATGTTATCGGCTGCCTTGCTGTTCGTCCGAAGCACCACTGTTTGAAGTTCCGACACTGTTTGTTCAAGGCGATTTACATTCATTGCTCCACTGTTGGAAGTCCGCACGAACCCTTGCACTGTCGGGTGCGGTGGCTTGCAAGCTCTTTTTATTTTTTTTAGCGTTGCCTTGTGTGTCAGCAAAAAAATAAAATGTGCTTGCAAATGCGGTGGCGTTTCTTGCATTATGGTTATCAAATAATACCAAATCCCAATAACAAAGCGAAAATAAAAAGCATTGCTGCCACGATGTATTGAATTGTATTAATAGTTACTTTCTTTAAAAGTCGGTTTCCGATAAATGCTCCCGTAAATGCCGAAAGGGTCGCTGCAATTATAAGCGGATAATTAAAGTTGTCTCCGATTTTCAAAATTTGTTTTGTGTAAACTGTTAGACGGGAAATGTCAATTAAAACGGCAATCACAACTCCTGTTGCAATAAATGCCTCTTTGGTTAAATTAGCTCTGATTAAAAATGCGGTTCGCAAAGCTCCCTGATTTCCTGAAAGTCCGCCAAAGAAACCGCTTAACAATCCGCCAAGCGGTAAATACTTTTTGTCAAATTGTAGTTTCGTTAATTGTGGTAGTATGTCAAAGAGTGCGAACACCGAAAGCAAAATGGCTATGGTTAATTTAACTGGCATTACATAAAATATTTTGTTTGAAATTGAATACTGAAAAATCGGTTGCATCCCTGTCAATAGAGTTAAAACATAAGCACCTAAAAAAGCGGAAAGCATTGCAGGAATACCAAACCGAAGTATGACTGATTTGTTTGCGTTTCTTCCAAGCAATGTCAGTTTAAAAATATTGGTAAGGAAGTGAACGATTGCCGTCAATGCAATTGCAATTTCAATTGGGAAAAAAATTGCGAACACGGGAACAAGCAAAGTTCCAAGTCCGAAACCTGAAAATAAAGTAAGCCCTGAACCTAACAATGCTACCAAACAAATTATGATGTATTCCATAGTTTTTAGATTTATATTTTGTTATTTACTTTTTTATTTATGTATCAGAACCGTAAATATCTTGTTGCACTTATTCT
>JANPGA010000357.1:0-1636 GCA_031423735.1 Bacteroidota bacterium
GCATTGAGATTAATGAATGAAAATAAAATTAATATTACAGTTATAATTTTTTTCATAATTTCTTTTATCTAAAAATAATTACCCGGATTTCATTGCAAGATACAAATAAATTGAGTTTTCAATTATTATAAACTTTATTTGGTATTATAAATAAAAAACATATATTTACATATATCTAAATTAATATTTTATGAAATCATTCCTGTTGTTATTGCTATTTATTTTTTGTACGTCCATTTCAAATGCACAGCGATTCGAAAAATATTATGGTGGTCCTGGAGCTGATTATGGGGTAGACGTAGCTGTTTTGAGTGACCAATCGATTGTTTCGGTAGGTACGTCTAATAGCTATGGTCATGGTGGAGACGATATTGTAGTTACTAAAACAGATTCGGCAGGACTTTTATTATGGTCGAGATATTTTGGGGGAGCCTTTAATGATCAAGGTAAATCAGTTGCTATTAGTACAAATGATGATATTTATGTTTGTGGTGTTTTAATGGGTGCAGTAGCCGGAACCGAAGATATTCAGCTATCAAAAATTACGAAAGATGGAATAGTATTATGGACCAAAACTTATGGTGGAAGTGCATCAGATATTGTGAATGATATTACCATTAAAAACGACAGTATTTATATGATTGGCTCGACAAAAAGTTTTGGTGCGGGTCAAGAGGATATTTATTTTCTTTCAACAGATACAGCTGGAACAATAATTACAACAAAAACGATTGGAACTACGGGCAAGGATTTAGCAAATTCTATCTCAAAAACAATTGATGGGAATTTTCTTATTGGAGGAAGATCAGATTTTGATATTACCTCTGAGGTTTTTGTAGCAAAAATAAATATTCATGGTGACACACTTTGGACAAAACGTTTTGATTGCAACAATCCTTATTCAACGTCGAATTTTAATATTACTGCTAATGCAGTAATCGAACTAACAGACAAACAAATATTGATAGCTGGACTTGGCGTTGGAAATACATCTACATTTTTTCAAGCGTTCCATCTTCGTCTTGATTCTTTAGGGAACACTATTTATTTAAAATATTTCGGTAGTTACACTTATAATTATGGCGTCGATGCAATAGCAATATCAAATGGAGGATATATTATTAGTGCGGATTATGGTATGATGTTAAATAAATTTGATAATGCAGGAGCATCTGTTTGGTCTAAATCCTACCAAAATGTCTATTATGGTAGTGGTTACCAGAATTCTAATTTTGCGAGAACTTTGGTAAATTTATCTAACGGTCAGTTTCTATTTACAGGAACAGCCTATATTTTAAATAGTACAAATGATATTTATATTGCTAAACTTGATTCGAATGGTTTTGCTTATTCAAGTTCTAATCCTGTTATTACTCCAGCAGGCCTGACAACATTTTGCCAAGGAGATAGTGTATTATTAACATCCCCAACAGGATATACTTCCTATCAATGGATAAAATCAACAACTACAGGGGTTAAAACATATTATCCAGGAAATTTAAATACACTTTATGCAAAAGAAGATGGCGGTTATATTTGTGTTTTAACAAAATCTGATGGCACTAGATTAACGCCATACTTGAGAGTTACTGTAAATCAATTTCCAACTGCAACTGTAACTGCTTCTGGGCCTTTA
>JANPGA010000358.1:0-11311 GCA_031423735.1 Bacteroidota bacterium
GCGAAGTCGACAAAATTCAATCCTGAAACTGTACCTTGTGTACTAGTTGATGTTGCTGTATTAGGAGCCGTAGAAACCCAAGTACTTCCTGTATATCTTCTCAGTGCGAAATTTAATGGATTAGCAGCAACATCATAATCAGCAGAAGTGAAGTTGCAAGTAACATCATAAGAAGTTATACCTGTTACTGAAGCATTTGTAAGTGTCCAGTATTTATTTACACTTTTTGCACTTAATAAACCAGATCCAGTTCCTATTTGTGGATGATCAAGGTTTGTGATTTTTGCTGTTAAACTTCCAGTGTTATTTGTTGTTCCTGCTATGTTTGTTAAGTTTATTGGTAAATAACTTGTTGCATCACCGATCTCAAAACTTACTGCAGTTGTTGAAGAAGCTATTTTCTTTAATAAGTTACCTTGAACATATTTAGTAGCACTGGCTCCTGTAATACTTGATCCAATACTCATGGAAACAGTATTTGTACCTGTAATTAATCTGCCAGCTGTGAAATTTAAAATTCCGTTAACTGTTACAGTTGTACTCGGAGTATTGATGGTAACTCCTGCAGCGTTACTTATTGTTAAGTTATTTACTGTTGATGATGCAAGATCCTTGAAACTTGTATTTTGTGCAGATGCGCCACTAAAAATGTAGTTAGCAGCTGAATTAAAGGTTGAAGTAATATTTCCACTATTAGAAATGGAGCCTGAAGGACCATAAACACCATTTACGTTCGCAGTTTCTAAAGTCGCTCCAGAATTTAATGTAAAAATTCCAACACCAGTAGTTCCTGTTCCTAAAGCAACTTGAATCCCTGCTGGCATAATTAATTTTCCTCCAGTATTTACAATCATATTTGATTGATATCCTGTTGTTGTTTGCCTGTGTAATAAATAATTATTGTTAAGCTGAAGCGTAGAGTTATTTAATACAGTGAGGTTGAAAAAGTCGGTTGTGCCCGATGATGATTCACTATATGTCTGGATTCCTGAACCATTCGAAATTTGAATAATTCCATTACTTGCATTTCCAGATGTAGTTAGAGATCCAGTTCCAGTAATTGCAATATTCCCTTTTAAAATTATTTGACTTTGACCAGAAGCAGCTGAAGAAAAATCATAAGTACCAGCACTGACACTTAAATTTCCACCAATCGTTAAGATAGTAGAAGTTGTAGTTGTTGTATTTCTAAATGTTCCTCCACTAATCAATAAGTTTCCATCAAATGTCATTGATGAAGCTATTACACTAGTTCCACTTAATATTGAAACATTGTTATAATTACCACCACTAGCAACTGATAAAGCTGGGATAGTAAAATTTGCATTAAATGCTACCGTACTTCCCGTTACAGTGTAAATATTTGTTCCTTGAGTGAATGCACCATTAATTTGTATTGTTCCGCTACTTGCTAATGTTCTAGCTCCAGTACTACTTGATGTTAAGTTGTTATAAATAAATGCAGGAATTGTTTGAGGACCTGATCCATTAAATGTAACTGTTCCGCTGTTGGTAGTATAACTAGTAGCACCGGGGGTAAAAATACCTGCTACTCCAACTGAGCCTGATATAGTTCGAAGTCCGTTTGTGGAAGATAAATTACCATAATTTACTGCAGAAATAGTTTGTGCTGCCGAAGATGAATAAACGACAGTACTAGCCACATCTAATGTAGCTGTTGGCAATGTTCCACCAGTACCGATATAACAAATACTACCAGCATTGAAGTTGGTAGTTCCGCTAGTTGTTAATGTATTTAATAAAGTTAATTTACCATTTAGGACAAGATTTTTACTTGATTCTGCAGCAGAAATTGAAACGGAATCACTTGCATTAATAGTAATTGCTAAAGCTGAGCTTGTTGGTTTCGCTGTTGCAGCGATCCAGGTTATGTTGTCATGTGAACTTTCCCAAACAGTGCTAAAAGCTGACCATGCTCCAGAAGCTTTACTTCTAAACCTGTCGCCAGGTAGTGTTCCGTCAGTTACATTTTGATTTTGATCAATCGATGCAGCAGCAGAATAATTGCCATTTCCTGCTTGTGATGCAGTTACAGTTGTTGTTCCAATTCCTGCTACAGTTGCCGTACTTCCTGCAATTGAAATTACACCTGCGGGTGATACATTGTAAGAAATTGGCAAACCAGAAGTTGAAATTGCAGTTAATGCATATGAACCATCTGCAATTGTTTTATCTGCCAATGCGTTAAACGTTATTGATTGACTAGCAATTGTAATGTTAGCGGTTAAACCTGTTAAAGGCGTAACTGTATAATTTACAGCTGCACTTCCTGTTAATGTAATTGTTGAAACAGTAACTCCTATCGATGTTCCAACATTAGCTGAAACAAATGTTCCACTTGGTGAACCTGAAATGCTAACGTTGCCTACATCTGACGGTAAAATTCCATTCAGTGTTCCAGTTCCTGATAAAATTGCAATTGTATTTCCATTGTAAACCTTTGAATCTGCAGTATAACCTGTAACAGTTAATGCTATTGGAGTAATGTTACCAGTTAACCCAGTAGGTTGTGATATTGAATAATTTCCTGAAGCTGTTCCATTTAAAGCATATCCCAAAACTGTAATGGATTTTGTGTTTCCTACAGTTGGATTAGCAAAAGTTGAAGTAACAGAAGTTGCGTTTAAAGAAACATTTGGTATGTCGCCTGTAATAACGCCATTTAAGGTTGCAGATCCTGTAAAGGAAGCTGAACTATTTGTATCATAAGGTTTATTTGATCCTGTTAAACCAGAAATTGTAGTTGGCTTTTGGGTAATGTTGGCTGTTAAACCTGTTGGTTGAGTTAATGTATAATTTGCAGCTTTTGCGCCACTTAAGGTACTTGTTGAAGTAACATTTTGGGTTCCAAAATTCGCACTAGCAAATGTACCTGTACCAACTAGAGTAATCACATCTGAGTTAACAGTACCAGTTAATGTTCCTGTTACAGTTGCGCCAGTTAATAGTCCATCATAAATTTTTCCTGTTGCACTAGGTGATGTTAGAGTTAGAGCTTTTGTTGCAACCGTACTTGAAACAGTAGCAACATTGACATTTGCTGCACTAGTACTTGTAAGAGTAATGTTTCCTGAATATGGAGAACCTGTAGCAGTTGTGGTTGATGCTAACCGTACAAATACTTGCGTTGATGAAATTGTTCCTGCTGCACCAACAACAATACTTGAAGCAAATCCTGATCCTGCTGTTGTAGAAACTTCAAAACCCGCAGGCGGTGTAACTGTTATTCCAGCAGCCATATTTGCACCAGAAACATTAAAGGATGTATTGGATGATGCCGTTCCGTAAGTTGTGCTTAATGCAGAAAGTGATCCTGTTGTACTAATAATTGGCGTTATAACACCTTGAACTTGGAAGTTGTCAATAAATACATTTCCACTACCAGAGTTTGCAACTGTTAATCGAAAAGCTAAACTTGTTGATGGATTATCCGCAGCAACAGGTAAGGTAAATACTCCTTCTACCCAAGTTCCTGAATTCGTGAGATTTAGTGGTTGATTACCAACTGTTGCAGCAATCCCTGTGGTAGTAAATGCAGCTCCGTTTAAACTATAAGAAACAGAAATGGTATTGGAACCTCCAGAAGCTCTATTTCCTTGAAAGTAAATTTTAAAAGTTTTGTAGGTAGGTAAAGATGCTCCTCCTAGTGTAAATGTCCATAACGTATTGGTAGGAGTTGTAATAGCATTTCCAGCTGTTGCATTGGAAGTGAAATCATTTGAGGCTGAAGCAACTCCTGTGGTTGTTCCAAACGTACCTGTCCCAGTGGCTGTACTAGTAATTCCACTCGAAAGTGTAGGAGCTAATGTCGCCAAACTGCTACCTGAATTAAAATTGTAATTCACAATAGTTGTTTGTGCGTGCACCACTGATACACAACAAAATAGTGAAAGCAGGAGAATAGCTCCCGCCTTAGGCATAGTGTAGAAAGTTCTCATAAGGTTCATGTTAACGTTTGTCAATAGAGAGATTTGCTTAAAGTAAGTCGGCAATTTAGGTTTCAAACAAAAGGATATTTAGTAAAATTTGGTGAAAAGTCACAAAAGCAGGCTCAAAGTATATATTACTTTGGCGAAAAAATATTGAAAAGGGGCCTATTTATTCCTTTTTGAGGCAAAGAATTTACAAATTTCGGAAATGCCACACGATTCACATTTGGGCTTTCTCGCAATACAAACATATCTTCCATGCAAAATAAGCCAGTGGTGAGCTAGTGGAATTATCTCCTTTGGAAAGTATTTAACTAATTGTTTTTCAGTTGCTAATGGAGTTTTAGCATTTAGTGTTAAACCTATTCTTGCTGCTACTCTAAAAACATGCGTATCCACGGCCATCGAAGGTTTACTGAAAATGACCGAAACTATTACATTGGCTGTTTTCCTTCCAACCCCAGGAAGTTCCTGTAATTCTTCTACTGTTGAAGGAATTTGACCGCCAAACTTCTCCATCAATAATTTACCCATACCTGCTAAATGTTTAGCTTTATTGTTTGGATAGCTAATACTCCTTATATATGGAAAGATATCTTCAGGCGTTGCGGTTGCTAAAATTTCAGCATTCGGAAAAGCCTTAAATAGTTTGGGAGTAACCATGTTTACTCTTTTATCAGTGCATTGGGCTGATAATATAACTGCCACCAATAATTCATAAGGATTGGAATAATGCAGTTCCGTTTCAGCATCAGGACGATGTTCAGAAAAATAATCAATTACAAATTTATATCGTTCTTCGCGCTTCACTTTTATCCATTAATAAACCGGATACAAAGGTATGCATCCGGTTTTCATTTTTGTTCTTTAGCGAATTAACTGTGCATTAAAGGAGCAGTAATTTTCGAGTAATTCAGAATCGTTTGAATTGATTTCTGAGAAGGTGTCATAAGCGTTTCATGTATTAAAGCTTTGGCATACTTAAGATCCTGATAAGTTTCTGCAATTTCTTGATTCGTATCGATAGCATTCTGTATCAATACTGTATCAGTTATTTTAGTTTCATTATACAGGTAAAGAACAAGGTAATTTAGAGTAGTAATTTTGTTCATAGGCAACATAACGCGATTTTAAATCTTAACGCTACCTATCAATTACTTATTGTCTATTTCGTTAACATTAATTGTTTTTCTTCAATCAGTTTTCGCAAATTAATTAAAGCATAGCGCATTCTTCCTAAGGAAGTATTAATACTAACGCCAGTGCTTTCAGCAATTTCTTTGAAGCTCATATCTGCAAAATGTCTCATGATTACCACTTCACGTTGATCAAAAGGAAGTTCTTCTACTAATAAGCGAACTTGATTTTGAATCTGCTCATGAATCAGCTTGTCTTCAACATTTTCGTCCATTAAAGGAAGGCTGTCAAAGATGCTATACTCTTCAGTATCATGCACCATTGGCATTCGTTTTAAGCTTCTGAAATGATCAATTACTAGGTTATGAGCAATACGCAAAACCCAAGAAAGAAACTTGCCTTCTTCATTGTAATTTCCTGATCTTAAAGTATTTATCACTTTAATGAAAGTCTCTTGGAAGATGTCATCAGCCAATTCACGGTCTTTCGCCAATAAATAAATACTGGTGAAAATTTTACGCTGATGGCGTGTGATTAAATCTTGAAGAGCTTCTTCGTTTCCGTTAAGGAAGCGGGATACCAGTTCATGGTCAGTTGTTGTGGTCTTACACATAGTTCATCCCTGTTACAGGTTGGTTTTAATTTGGGGTGAAAAGTGATAATATGTGTAGAGTTTCGACCTATAGACAACAGATTTTAAAGATGAGACAGAGGTTTATAAAGTTTTAACGCAAAAGATTATTGAATATTGTGTAATCCTTTTTGCTTCATCAAATATACGGGGATTTGACTTGTTTACCTAACTTTTTACTTAAATACTTACGATTTGGAAGGTTTATGACATTGTTTTTACGAAATCGGGCTTAGTTAGTTTTGATATATCATCTCAATTGTGTTCATAAATCGGTTTATTTCTAATCTCAAAAACAAGAATTAGCTATTGCAGATGGACTTGAAGGCTAACTATATTTGTTTTATTATCCGGTATTCCATTCTTAACCTAAAATAATTAAGCTATGAATAAAGGTGATCTAATAAAAAAGATTGCAGCTGATGCAAAAATCAGTAAAGTACAGGCCAATGCTGCCCTTAATTCGTTTATAGAAGCAACTTCTGAAGCTCTAAAAACTGGGAATAAAGTAACTCTAGTAGGTTTTGGAACTTTTGATATCTCCAACCGATCTGCAAGAATTGGACGAAATCCTCAAACAGGTAAGGTGATAGAGATAGCCGCTAGAAAGGTGGTAAGGTTTAAGGCAGGAAGTGATCTTTCCAAAGAAGTTAAATAGATTTTAATAATTTATCGTTTATGAATGAGCCCCTGTTAGAAATGACAGGGCTTTTTATTGATAAGCTATTTGACAACGCTTTTTAAGTATTTGTAATTGGCTAGTCGGTAAATACTTGTTTAAAATTCATTTTTATAGATCAACATTCGTAATCCCAAAAACATTCAGTATGCAATTTAATAATTTAGCCTGTAAGAAGCCATTAATGGGTAATTCGTGATTTTTTCAAAAAGTCAAATTTCGTAATTAGGTGTTTAAATAATTACCTTAGCAACCTTACAATATAAGTATGGCGTTAAGCTGGAACGAGATAAAAGAAAGAGCGGTAACATTTTCAAAAGAATGGGAAAATGATTTTAATGAGAAAGCAGAAGCGAAATCTTTTATGGATGACTTATTCAATGTTTTTGGAGTGCCACGAAGAAGAGTAGCTACTTTTGAAGAAAATATTAAAAAAGAAGACGGCAAGCAAGGTTTTATTGATCTATTATGGAAAGGAACAATTTTAATAGAGTTCAAAACCAAAACAAAAGATTTAGACAAAGCACATCAGCAAGCCAAAGATTATTTCTCAGGACTTAAGGATAATGAACTTCCTAAATATATCTTAGTTTCAGACTTTGCTCGTTTTCGATTATACGATCTTGAAGAAAATAAAACAACAGAGTTTAAACTTTCAGAACTTGTAAATAATGTACATCTATTCGGATTTATAATAGGTTATCAAAAAAAAATTTACAAAGAGCAAGACCCTGCAAACATAAAAGCAGCGGAATTAATGGGTAAACTTCACGACAGACTTGAAGAAATTGGATATACTGGACACCCATTAGAAGTTTATTTAGTTCGTATTTTATTTTTATTGTTTGCTGAAGACACAACCATTTTTAACAAACAACAATTTCAAGATTATTTAGAACAAAGAACAGCTGAGGATGGAAGCGACCTTGCATCAAAACTGCAAGAATTATTTCAAGTATTAAATACATCAAAAGAAAATCGCTTTAAAAATCTTGACGAGCAACTTGCCGAATTTCCTTATGTAAACGGAAAACTTTTTGAAGAAAACTTGCCTACGGCAAGTTTCGATAGTAAAATGCGTCAAGCTTTGTTAGACTGTTGTTACATTGATTGGAGCAAAATATCACCTGCAATTTTCGGTTCAATGTTTCAAAGTGTAATGAACCCGAAAGAACGCAGAAACTTAGGAGCACATTATACAAGCGAAACCAATATTTTAAAACTTATCAAACCGCTTTTCTTGGACGACCTTTGGAAAGAATTTGAAAGTATCAAAGACAATAAAAACAAACTTCCCGAATTTCATAAAAAATTAAGCACTCTTAAATTCCTTGATCCTGCTTGTGGTTGCGGAAACTTTCTTGTAATTACTTACCGAGAATTACGTTTATTAGAATTGGAAATTTTAAGAGCTTCAAATAAAAAAGGACAAAGAGTATTTGACGTTAGAGAAATAATTTACTTAGACGTTGATATGATGTGCGGAATTGAATACGAAGAATTCCCTGCACGAATTGCCGAAGTTGCAATGTGGCTAATCGACCACCAAATGAATATGCAAATAAGCAACGAGTTTGGACAATACTTTGTTCGTTTGCCTTTGAAAAAATCTGCAAAAATTGTTCACGCAGACGCATTAGAAACAGACTGGGAAAACATTGTTTCAAAAAATGACCTTTCTTTTATTCTTGGCAATCCGCCTTTTATTGGTTCTAAATTAATGAAGCAAAGTCAGCGTGACCAAATTGTAAAGCAGTTTGATAATACAGACGGAAGTGGAGTTTTAGACTATGTAACGGGTTGGTATATTAAAGCCGCTAAATTTATTCAAGACACAAAAATTAATGTTGCGTTTGTTTCAACAAATTCAATTGTTCAAGGCGAACAAACAAGCATTCTTTGGGGGCAAATGCTCAACAAATACAAAATCAAAATTCATTTTGCTCACAGAACTTTTAAATGGAGTAATGAAGCAAAAGGAAATGCAGCTGTTTATTGCGTGATAATTGGCTTCGCCAACTACGATACAATTAACAAGAGCATTTTTGAATATGAGAATATAAAAGGTGAATCCCATGAATTGAAAGCTAAAAATATCAATCCGTATTTAGTTGATGCAAAGGATTTATTTATAACCAAAAACTCCAATCCGATTTGCAAAGTTCCTCAAATGAGTTTTGGCAATATGCCATTGGACGGTGGACACTTGCTATTATCAGATGATGAGAAAATTGAATTTCTGCATAAAGAACCCAATGCAAAAAAAATTATTAAGCCATTACTTTCAGCTTATGAATTTCTAAATGGGGAAAAGCGTTGGTGCTTATGGCTTGTGGGAATTGAGCCAAATGAAATAAAACAAATGCCAACAGTTTTGAAACGAATTGAGTTAGTTAAAAAGTTTCGCCTTGCGAGTGTTGCTACTTCAACTCAAAAATTTGCAATAACACCATCTTTGTTTCGTGACCGAAATCAACCCGAAACATACATTTTAATTCCTCGTCATAGTTCTGAAAACAGAAAATATATACCAATGGGTTTTTTTAACAATGAAAGCATTCCAAGTGATAGCTGTATGATTGTTCCATCTGGCAATTTATTTCACTTTGGAATCTTGATGTCTTCAATGCATATGGTTTGGGTTAAACACATTTGTGGTCGTTTAAAAAGCGATTTTCGATATTCAAAAGATATTGTTTACAACAATTACCCTTGGCCAGAAAACCCCACTAACAAACAACTTAAAGCAATTGAAACAGCAGCACAAAATGTATTAGACACAAGACTTCAATTTCCTAACAGTTCACTTGCCGACCTTTACGACCAGTTGTCAATGCCACCAGTTTTAATAAAAGCACATAACGAACTTGACAAAGCTGTTGATTTAGGTTACAGACCGCAACCGTTTACAAGCGAAGCTAATAGAATGGTGTTTTTATTTGAACTATACGAGAAATATACGGCAGACCTGTTTACAAAAGAGAAACCGAAGCGGGAAAAGCGAAAAAATGGATAACGAACTTAATAAATTTATATTATATACTTCTCCAAATGGCGAAGTAAGGCTAGATGTATTGGTTGAAGATGAAACAATATGGCTTACACAAAAAGTGATGGCTCAATTGTTTGAAACGACAACACAAAATATTACAATTCATTTGAAAAATATTTTTGATGTTGGAGAATTAATAGAAATTTCAACTTGTAAGGATTTCTTACAAGTTCAGATAGAGGGAAAAAGAATGGTGCAACGAAGCCAAAAATATTATAACCTCGATGCTATTATTTCAGTTGGTTACAGAGTAAATTCTAATAAAGCCACGCAATTTAGAATATGGGCCACCAACACCCTTAAAGAGTTTATTGTAAAGGGATTTGTATTAGATGACAATAGATTAAAGCAAGGCCAAACGGTTTTTGGCAAAGATTATTTTAAAGAATTATTGCAAAGGATACGTTCTATACGTGCCAGCGAACGAAGAATTTATCAGCAAGTTACCGATATTTTTGCAGAGTGTAGTATTGATTATGATAAAAATTCAAATATCACAAAGGATTTTTATGCTATGGTACAAAACAAATTCCATTATGCCATTACCGGCAAAACTGCAGCTGAATTATTTTTAATACGGCAAGCAAAGAAAAAGCAAATATGGGTTTAACTACTTGGAAAAACTCACCAGAAGGAAGAGTACTTAAGCAAGATGTGATTCTTGCAAAAAATTATTTGCAAGAAAAAGAAATTGCACAATTAGAAAGAACAGTTTCCAGTTATTTTGATTATATTGAGGGATTGATAGAGCGAGAAAACACTTTTTCTATGAAAGAATTAGCCATGAGCGTAAACAAGTTCTTGAGCTTTAATGAATATAAAATTTTGGAAGGTAAAGGAAAAATTTCAAAACTTCAAGCAGATAAAAAAGCATTAAAGGAGTATGAAGTATTTAATAAAACACAAAAAATAATTTCTGATTTTGATAAAGAGGTGAAAAAATTAAAAGAATAAAAATTTACATAGATTACGTGACACAAGTAACCGCCCAATGTAACGTTTTTAAAAGAGTTTCCAATGTCAAGAAAAAGCCAAAATCGAATTTTTAAAATCCAACTCTTAAAAATTCAACTAAATATGTTACGTTCATATTTCCGTATTTCATTTCTATTAACTATGCACATTGCTGCCCAAGCTCAAACTGTGTCGCCTAATTTTGATCCCAATACCTTACTATATGAAGGTGAAGAAAAGCATTTATCTAATGTTCGCCAATTAACGTTTGGTGGGGATAATGCAGAAGCATATTTCAGTTTCGATAATAATAAAATAACCTTTCAAGCTCATAATGAAGCTTGGAACAACCACTGTGATCAGATTTATCTTTTTGATTTGGCAAATGCAAATATGAAGGATGTAACTCCACAACTTTTAAGTACCGGTAAAGGTCGAACTACTTGTTCTTATTTTCTTCCTGGTGATTCTACTATTTTATATGCATCTACTCATCTCGGTGGTGATAGTTGTCCACCAAATCCTGCAAAGCGTGCTGATCATAAATATGTATGGCCCATCTATAAAGACTTCGACATCTTTGTTTCCGATCTAAAAGGGAATATCCTTAAACAACTTACTAAAACTCCTGGTTATGATGCGGAAGGGACGGTGTCGCCAGATGGAAAGAAAATTGTTTTTACTAGTATTCGCTCAGGCGATCTCGAACTTTATACTATGAATATTGATGGCTCCAATGTTAAGCAAGTTACCAAAGAGTTAGGATACGATGGTGGTGCGTTTTTTTCTCCAGATAATAAACATTTAATCTTTAGAGCTAGTCGCCCGAAAACTCCTGAAGACATTAAGGAATACAATGACCTTTTGAAAGAAGGGTTAGTAATGCCAACTCACATGGAACTTTATAT
>JANPGA010000359.1:0-5268 GCA_031423735.1 Bacteroidota bacterium
ATTTTTAATTCTTAATTCTTTTCAGTATCCCTCCCTAATCAAATTTACAAAATATTTTTGACCTTATCGGGAGCAAACGAATATAAGTGATTGTAATTAGCTATCGCAATTTTGAAAATTCAGCGGTGCTTTTTTTGCGAGATACTCCGTATCTCTCCCTATTTAAAATTTACAAAAAAAAAATTGAATTTGCTGGGAGCAAACGAATAAAAGTGGTTGTAATTTACTAATCAAATTTAAAAATTCTGAAATTATTTCAAAGACTACTTATCCTTACCTGTAGCTAATTTCGTAAAAAAATTGAACTGCTCGGGAGAAAGCGAATATAGGTACTTGTAATTAGCTAGCGTCTAAAATCCATTTAAAGTACCGTCTAGTAAGGAATACCAATTCGCCAACAGAAGATCCTATCGGTATAATTCCTAATTCTTAATTTTTAATTCTTAATTCTTTTCAGTATCCCTCCATAATCAAATTTACAAAAAAAATTGGCATAACTGGGAGCAAACGAATAAAAGTGATTGTAATAAGCAATATTGAAAAATCTCTTGTTCTATCAATAAAAAGTTATAGAATATTAATCAAAATCTTCTTTAAAATATTCTATTTATCAGAAGTGTTACCATCTCAACCAATTTAGTTTCCATTTGCTAAGCGGAAAAGGACAAAAAATATTCACATTTGCTTTTAAAGGTGTTCCAAATGAGTATTTTTGAAGGATACCTTTTGACACGCATTTATGAACCATAGAATCACCAGCATGGCCGAGTATCACACGGCATATAAAAACAGTGTTGAACAACCAGAAAATTTTTGGGCCGATATCGCTTCCCATTTTACATGGATGAAACCTTGGGATAATGTTTTGAAATGGGATTTCGACAACTTCAACGTAGAATGGTTTGGCGGCGCGAAGCTCAACATAACAGAAAATTGTTTAGATCGACATTTAGATGCTCGCGGCGATGAGATTGCAATTATTTGGGAGGCGAATAATCCTGATACTCCTTCGCGAAAAATTACTTATCGTGAATTACATGCAGAAGTTTGCAAAGCTGCTAATATGCTCAAATCGATTGGTGTTAAAAAAGGAGATCGTGTTTGTATTTATTTACCAATGGTACCAGAAGCCGCAATTGCAATGCTAGCCTGTGCAAGAATTGGTGCAGTACATTCAATCGTTTTTGCTGGATTCTCAGCGCAATCACTTTCTGATCGTATTAATGATGCAACTTGTGAATATGTTATTACTGCTGATGGTTCATTCCGTGGGGCGAAAGCTTTAGTATTAAAAGATATTATTGATGAAGCTTTAATTACTTGTACTTGTGTAAAAAATGTAATTGTATTCCGACATACAGAATCACCAATTCAAATGAAAGTTGGAAGAGATTTATGGTGGAATGAATTAATAAAAGATCAATCGTCACATTGCAATGCAGAAATGATGGATGCTGAAGATATGCTTTTCATTTTGTACACTTCAGGATCGACAGGGAAGCCTAAGGGTGTTGTACATACTACTGCTGGTTATATGGTTTGGGCGTGGTACACTTTTTTAAATGTATTTCAATATGAACCCAAAGATATTTATTGGTGCACAGCCGATGTAGGTTGGATTACAGGACATTCATATATTGTTTACGGACCACTTTTAGCTGGAGGAACCACATTAATGTTTGAAGGAATACCTACCTATCCTGATGCAGGAAGATTTTGGAAAACTATAGATAAACATCAAGTAAATATTTTTTACACTGCACCTACTGCAATTCGTTCATTGATGGCGCAAGGAGATGAATTTGTTTATCCTTACTCACTTGCATCCTTAAAAACAATTGGATCAGTTGGTGAACCCATCAACGAAGAAGCTTGGCAATGGTATTTTGATAATATTGGAAAAGGAAATTGTTCGCTAATAGATACCTGGTGGCAAACCGAAACAGGTGGAGTAATGATTTCTCCTCTCGCACATATTACTCCTACAAAACCAACTTTTGCAACACTGCCTTTGCCTGGTGTACAAACTATTTTAGTGGATGCAAACGGAAATGAACTTAAAGGAGTTAACGTTGAAGGAAATCTTTGCATAAAGTTCCCATGGCCAGGTATGTTGCGCACAACTTACGGAGATCATGAGCGATGTAGAGTAAATTATTTTGCCACCTATAAAGAACTTTATTTTACGGGTGATGGTTGTCGTCGTGATCATGATGGCTATTACCGAATTATTGGTCGTGTGGATGATGTGATTAATGTTTCAGGACATCGTTTAGGCACTGCGGAAGTAGAAAATGCAATTAACGAACATCCACATGTTATCGAATCAGCAGTTGTTGGATATCCTCATGCCATCAAAGGACAAGGTATTTATGCCTTTGTTATTTGTGATAAATTACCTGCTAATGCAGATGAATCACGACAAGAAATTTTAAGGGTAGTTAGCAAAGCGATTGGTGCTATTGCAAAGCCTGATAAAATTCAATTTGTAATTGGACTACCAAAAACACGTTCAGGAAAAATAATGCGACGAATATTACGCAAAATCGCAGAAGGTGAAATGTCGAATTTAGGTGATACCTCCACCCTATTGGATCCTGCTGTTGTAGATAGTATAAAAGAAGGAGCTTTGTAAATTGAAATAAAAAGTAAAATTATTTGCATTGTGATAAAAAAGTTGTAAGTTTACATAAGGATAGCGTTTTTGGTTGTTGAACTGTGTTGCTTCTTTTGGCTTATTGTGGGTGTTAGAAATTGATATTTCTGGCGATTGAAAATTTAGTGTTTTGCTTAAAATTATTTCAATGTTTTTGATGATAAAAAAATTAATTTTGAAACTATAAAACCTCCAACTTATGAAAACAAATTTACTCAATTACAGGCTCATAGGAGCACTAATTTTATTCTTATTACCCCCCCCCCCAGTTGTTTAGCACAAGGAGAAATTATGTTTAATATTTCGCACTTTGAAGGAGGATATAATGTGAGTTGCCATGGTGGTGCCGATGGAACTATTGAAGCAATTGCGGTTGGTAATAATGGTCCATTTTTTTATGCATGGAGTAACGGAGCGACAACAGCCAGAATTCAAAATTTGCATGCTGGTGTTTATACCGTAATAGTTACTGATTTTGCCAATAATACATTTACCAACCAAGTTGAATTATTACAACCTGATGCAATGACTGTTCAATTAACCGCTAGAGAATTTGAAGGAGGTACTAATATCTCTGAATTAGGTGCTGCTGATGGTGAAATTTCTTCGTTTATTTCAGGAGGAACCCCTCCATATACTTATTTGTGGAGTAACATTGCAATTGAACCCAACTTAAGTGGTTTATTGAAAGGTATTTATTCATTAACTGTTACAGATGCTACAAATTGTATTGCCAACGCAACGGTTACTTTAACTGAACCTAGCCAGTTATCAATTAGTAGTATAACTAGTCCGTTGCATGGTGGATACAATCTTTTATGTAATGAATCGCATGATGGAGTTATTAATCTCAATGTAACTGGAGGTATTCCGCCTTATCGTTTTTTATGGAACAATGGGAGCTTCGATCAAAATCAACAGCATCTAGATGCTGGGCATTATATGGTTCGTGTTTTTGATGCGAATGAGGCAGAAGTAGATGGACAAATAACTTTAACACAACCCAATGAATTAAGTTTGAGTTTTACAAAATCACAATTTCAAGGTAATTATAATATTAGTTGTTATAGTTGTGCAAATGGTAATTTGCAAGCAAATGTTACCGGAGGAGTTGCACCTTATTCGTATAGTTGGGGAACACTACAAACTACTCAAACTATTTCCAACTTATCAGCAGGCTTATTTGGTGTACATGTTTTTGATGCCAACGGTTGTATAGTAAGTAGCGAAGCATCAATGTTACAACCCGATCGTGAAGATTGGACCATGGGTGGAAATGCAAATACTAATCCTGCAACGCAGTTTATTGGAACGAGTGATTCAGTTTCCTTAAGTTTTCGAACGAATAATTCTGAGCGTTTAAAGTTGCTTTCTGATGGATCAATATTATTAAATGGGTTAACTAGTCCCGGTTTAGGAATAGTTACAATAGATGCTAATGGCAAACTAATTAAAACTGGTTTAGATCCTTTGTTATGTGAGTCATCATCTACGGTTGGTTTGTGGAGTTCAGATGCACTGAAATTGTACACCTGCGATCCAAGGCAAGTAATTATTGGAAGTGATAATATACCTACTAATATTCGATTTAAGGTAAACGGTAGTACAATTTTAGATGGCGTTGTTGGTATTGGAATAAATCCATTAACAGTTTCTTTACAGAGTGGTGCAACTCCGTATAAGTTATTTGTTAATGGTAAAATGGGGGCAAAAGAAATTTATTGCTCAAATGGTACGCCATGGCCTGATTATGTTTTTAATAAAAATTATTCGCTACTGCCGATTGCTGAATTAAAAACATACATTGAAGAACAACAACATTTACCTGGAATTCCCTCTGCAACAGAAATTGAAAAAGGTGGAATGAATATGGGTGAACTGTTAACTTCCTCCTACCAAAAAATTGAAGATTTAACTTTATATATCATTCAATTGGAGTCGCGAATAACTGCTATAGAAAACTCTAAAAGTAAAAAGAGGAAATAATTTTTTACTCCTATCTTACTTATTTTTTACAATTAAAATAAACTCATATGGGCAATAAAATTAACTTACATAAAAAGTGTATTGGGATTGCTATGTTTTTACTGCTGGTTTTTGGGATGAATAAATGCTTGAAGGCGCAGCAGCTATTTCAAAAAGAATATAGCAGCAATACAAATGAATATGGTAAAGATTTAATTAGATTTAATGATTCAAGCTATTTTTTTCTTGGTTCCAAAATTAGTAGTTCTGGATTATTAACGGAGATTTTATTATTTAAAACTGACACAAATTTTGCCGTTCAGTGGTCAAAATCATTTGGTGATTCATTAAGCAATTCAGCAAATAAAATAGTTAAAGTTTCTGATACTAGCATAATATTAATTGGGAGCAAATCATCTATAGATGGATTTACTCTTTTACTGTGTTTAAATCAGGATGGCGATTCAATTTGGTCGAAAGCTTACAACTTACCTTCAAAAGGTTTTAATTTTAGGTATCTTGATTTGTATAACGATACTTTAATTTTATATGGTACTTCCGCATCACCAAATTTGTTGGATATTTATTCTTCAGGGGTTTTGCTTGCAATAGACACCAAAACGGGAAATCAATTATGGACAAAAAAA
>JANPGA010000360.1:0-5863 GCA_031423735.1 Bacteroidota bacterium
CTCATTAAAAAAGTCGAAAAATGGTAAAAGTTTAGAATCCATAAAAATAAATGGGTTTTTTTGTTACTGATTATCAATAATTTAAGTATTATTTTAGTACTATGTATTGCATAGTACCTTAGAATATTCATATGTTTGCAAAGTCAATTAAATACTTAAAGGTAAAAGTGGGTTTAATTTCTTGAATTGATAGCTACAACAAAAGAAAGTAAACCCATAGGATTATAGAAAAGGCTAGCAGAACGAAATCCTTCCTTTAATAAAAAAACAAAAAATGAGCAATCTAGAAAACACCCAGTTACAAATGAGGAAAGGGGTGTTAGAGTTTTGTATCTTAAGCATTATATCTAAAGGAGAAGTTTATCCTTCCGATATCATAGCAAAAATGAAAGAAGCAAAACTTATGGTAGTGGAAGGCACATTGTATCCATTACTAACACGCCTCAAAAATCAAGGCCTGCTCTCCTATACATGGAAAGAATCATTATCAGGACCGCCTCGAAAATATTATGTATTAACACCTTTAGGTGAACAATTTCAAAAAGAACTCAGCACAACTTGGCAAGAACTGGTGAATGCTGTTAACACAACAACTCTTAATCCTAACCATCATGAATAAGACAGTCACCGTAAATATTGGAGGAATGGTTTTTCATATTGAAGAACATGCCTATGATAAATTAAAAAAATACCTGGAAGCGATCCGTGGATACTTCACTACTTCGGATGGAAGAGATGAAATTATCCAAGACATTGAATCACGCATTGCGGAAATGTTTACTGAACGTATAGGCAGCAATCGTCAGGTAGTTGTTGAAGCAGATGTGGAATTTATGATCGATACGATGGGTCGTCCGGAGCAAGTTGCAGGCGAAACAGATGATGATTCTAATTCTTCCAATAATACAAATCAAACCTATCAATCAACTTCAAGAACTGGCCATCGCAGATTATATCGTGATCCAGAAGACAAAGTTGTAGGTGGTGTTTGCAGTGGAATTAGCTATTATTTTGGGATTGATCCAATATGGATGAGATTAGCATTTGCAGTTGCATTCTTTGTTTATGGAACAGGATTTCTACTTTATATCTTATTAATGATCATCATTCCTAAAGCAAAAACTACTGCTGAGAAATTAGAGATGAAAGGTCAACCTGTGAATATTGATAATATAAAAAAATCAATACAAGACGAAGTTGAAGATATCAAAACTCGATTAAATAGTAATCAAGGAAAGATGAACTTTAGCAGAGGAACGGGAACCATTTCTACTTTTTTCGAAGCATTAGGAGAAATACTAATTGGAGCAATTAGAATTATAGCAAAGGTTGCTGGTGGATTTATTATGGTAATACTTACTGTTGTACTAATTGCATTATTTGTTGGTGTATTAGGATTAAGTGGAGTAATTGGAAATGCGCAAATGCCCGTATTCATGACTCAAAGTTTCTTAACAGATTTCCAACAAACATTAGGAATCATCGCACTTATATTAGTAGTTGGAATTCCGTTGATAAGTATAATTTATGCATTAGCAAGTTCCTTATTTAAAATTAAATCGGAACATAAAGTTTTAAATTATACAGCAAAAGTTTTATGGATTACGGGTGTAGTGATGGCCGTTTGGTTGGCGATAACAATCTCAAATAATTTCAGAAGAAAAGATCAACAACGCGTAGAAATACCAATTGCACAACCAATAAACAACACGTTATACTTAGCGTTATTAACTGAAGATAGTGACAAAAGTTATGACTTTGAAAGCGATAATGAGATTATAAACATTAGTGATATTTTCTCAACAATAAATCGTGATGATACCTTTAGAATTAAAAATGTGAATCTAGATGTATTAAGAGCTGATGGTGACAAATTTGAATTGGTAAAAATAGTTTCGGCAAATGGTGCAGACAGAAGAGAAGCTGAATCAAATTTAAGAAGTATTGATTACGATTTATTACAAGAAGATTCGGTTCTTAAATTTGCTCGAGAGTTTCATTTATCGAATGGTAAAATGTTTAGAAATCAAAAAATTAAATTAATACTGAAAGTGCCAGTAGGAAAAAGCATTCACTTTAGTCATAATATGGATGATATTATTTATGATATCAAAAATGTAACCAATACGTACGATGGAGATATGGTTGATAAAACATGGACCATGACTGAAGATGGGTTGAAATGTATAGGTTGCAACCTTGACGAACAAACAAGTGAAAAAACACATTCTAAAATTCGAATTAACGGAAAGGATATCGACATTAATAGTAATAACAACGAGGATACTATTAATTGGGATAATAAGGATGTAAAAATTCGAATTAATAAAGATGGTGTAATGATTGATGCTAAGGACAAAAAGTAATTGTTAAATTATTAAATCGAAATTATAGTTATTCATTTTAACATTGAAAGATTGCACTTCGAAGATTAATAATACAACTTTAGCAAACCATTAACATAAAAATCTTATTACTGAATTACTTTTGCTTTTGTAATAAGAGAAATAAAAAAAAGACGCCCGAAAGTAAAAATTAAAAATTCGTACACTAAAATTATATTACGTGTAACAAATTAAATCCTTCGGGCGTCTTATTCATAAAGCTTCCATAAATACAGTAAAAAAACCACAAATCTGTGGGCTGAAATTATATTGTCAAAATAGTATTAAAAAACATTAAACATGAAAAAAAATCACTCTTTTAGAACATTACGCAACATGATTGCTTCATTGTTCACTATCGCAACATTAACTGCATTATCAACATCTGCAAATGCACAAACAAACGAAATTAGCACAGAAACTCGTGCTGACATTGAAAACATTAACAAACAAATGGAGATGGACATCAAGAAAAAAGATTTTGCGAGCATCATTGATATGTACGCAGATGATGCATCAATTGTGGTTCCAGGCGGCAAAAAAATTCAAGGTCGTAAAGCAATTGCCGACTATTGGTATTCTAACTCTACAGCTATCAGTTTAAAATCTGAAATACTTGATTTAGGCGGTAGTGGAAAAGTTGTTTATCAACTTGGAAAATGGACAGTAACTTCAGTAAAAGATGGAATTGAAAAAACAGTTTCTACTGATATTGTTATCGTATGGAAACGTCAACAAGATTATAGTTATAAAATTCAATTGAACAGTTCAACGAATCCTATTGCATTAAATGAAACGAAAGTTGAACCTTATGAAGCTGCAAAGCCATAAATCGAAAAGTTAGTTCTTGTCAGGTTAGGTTGAAGGTCACTTGTAATGGGTGGCCTTCGCCATTTTTTACCAAACTATTTATTTAAATACACTATCATCAATTCCTTGATTGATACTATAATTTGATAAGGTTATAATAATTCTTCCTTTTTTGGGATCCTTTTCATTCTTAGGTTTTGGAGCAGCAGTAGAATTTATGTCTGCAGAAACAGCCTTAGGAATTTTAAATTTCTTAACATCAACAGTGAAAATTATTTGATCCGGCAATCCAAATTCAGCGGTTTTAGAATAAGAATATTCAATCAAAATAGTACCATTTGATTTAGTAGTAAGTTGTGCTTTTAAAATGAGATTCTTAGCAACATCAACCCAAATCTTTGCTAACACTAAATCACTTGTATCTGCATTTGGAATAACATTTAGCATAATGGTAGGTCGTGCATTTACAATTTCATTACCACTAGCAAATGACTGGTATGAATTTATATCTGCTAAAAGAACGTATAAATTTTCAAAATTTTGTTTTGGCAATATAGCAATTCCTTTCGAACGAATATGGAACTTATCGGGTTGCTTAAAATAAATTACAGTTCGTTGAGGAAGGATTTTCAAAAATGAAATACGTGCATCGATTAAAGCATCAACTTGATAATTATTTACACTTTTAAATTTTTTATTAATCTTAGTAATAATTACGGTTGGATCAGTTTCGTCCTGCGCATATATGGTGAAACTCTTTACTAATAAAAGCAAAGAAAATACTAACATTCGTTTCATTAGCTTAGAATATCTTTTCGTTTAAATGCTATTAGAGTAATCGACATAAACACAATAATATGTCCCACCAAAACCATTACAGAATTTTGAATTTGCTCAACTGGTAAAGGATTGTCGAAGAAATTGCGCCATATTACCATATGAGTTGTAAAGAGGAACGGCTTAATTTTATCAAATAAAGGGATTTCCATCGTTCCAATAATGGTGAAAAGAATAATTACTGCCATGGTGGATATAATTGGACCAATAGAATTATCTGCAAAGCAAGAAAGAGCCATTGAAAACGATGCAACAACAGTTAAACTTAAAAAGGCTATAGCAAATGCAGCGTAGAATCGCCAAAGTGTGTCGGTGCCTTGAATAATGATAAGCTCCTCACTTTTTAGAATTATTAAATCACCAGGACCAAATATCCAAAGGCCAATGCCAAGGGAAATTATACCAAGAAAGAGGAGCAACAAGAAAGTATAAGCTGATCCGGCAAAGAATTTTGCCATGACAATTGACGTTCGACTTACAGGCCGAGTGGCAATTAATCGAATTGTGCCCATGGCGGCTTCTCCAGAAAGTAAATCGCCAGTAACCAACGCTACTAATAAAGGGATTTGAATAATTAATGTTTGTAGAATAATGAAGCAAACCAAATTTCCGTTTAGGATATTTCCTTGTAATGAAAAAGAAGATTGAATAGGCGCTGTAATGAAACTAATAAAATTGAGACCATCAAGATACATGGCTAGCTGAATGAGCGCCACAATCACAGATATAGCAATAAAACCAATATAACTCCTTGGTCTTGAGGCGATCTTTATAAGTTCGGTTTTAAAGAGTAGATACATTTTTATGAATACTTATAACAAATAACCTCTATGAAATCCTGAACGAATTTAGTGTTCTTAGGTTAATCAGAGGTACTAAATAACAGATTTTAAAACAAATAGTTTTATCTAAGTAATTCACATTTGAATATTGAAAAAGATGACGACAACAGCATTTTAATTGATTTTGAAATCCTACCTTAGCACTATTATAAAATTACCATGAAAAGAATTGCACCTATTTTAAAGAACAAATACCTACTTACCAGTATTTTCTTTTTGATATGGATCATGTTTTTTGATCGAAATGACATTTTCTCACAGCTATCTTATCGAAAAGAATTGAAAAAACTTGAAGGTGATAAAGCTTATTATCTTCAACAAATAGATCAAAACAAATCAGACATGAAAGAGCTAATGTCGGATCCTGAGCATTTAGAAAAGTACGCTCGAGAACATTACATGATGAAAAAAGATAGTGAAGATATTTTTTTAATAATTCCTGATTCAGTTGAGAAGAAGAAAGAATTTAAAGAGTAGCATTTGTTGGTTTAGTTATACGCCAGTATACTCTCCAAAAACATTTCTCATTGTATCGGAAATTTCTCCTAAGGTTGAATAGGCTTCAACAGCAGATAAAATATGAGGCATTACATTAGATCCATCTTTAGCTGCATTTTCTAATCCTTTCAAAAACAACTGCACATTTTCGTTATTCCTTTCACCTTTAACTTTATTGATTTTATCTGTTTGTACTGTACGGATACTATCATCAACTGCAAATAAATCGGCGAATGGAGGTTCTTCCATTGGAAACTTATTTACCCCAACAATTACTTTTTCACCTGATTCAATATCGCGTTGGTATTGGTAAGCGGATTGAGCTATTTCGCGTTGTATATATCCAGCTTCAATAGCACTAACTGCTCCTCCCATTTCATCAATACGACGAATATAATCCCATGCCTTTTCTTCAACATCATTGGTGAGTGCTTCTACAAAATAACTTCCGCCTAAAGGATCTACGGTTAATGGCACTCCGCTTTCATATGC
>JANPGA010000361.1:0-20834 GCA_031423735.1 Bacteroidota bacterium
CAAAATTAAGGATTAAGAATTAAGAATTAAGAATTAAGTTCAGATAGCTAGAGGAATATGAATTCAGAATTTAGAATTTAGAATTCAAAATTAAGAATTAAGGATTAAGAATTAAGAATTAAGTTCAGATAGCTGGAGGGATATGAATTCAGAATTCAAAATTAAGAATTAAAAATTAAGAATTAAGAATTAAGAATTAAGTTTCGATAGCTTTTGGGATAAGAATTAATTTGGTATTACTTTAAGAAATAAATTACAAATACTTTTATTCGTTTGCTCCCGATTAAGACTTAAAAATTGTTTAATTTTGAATTGGGAGGGATATGCAATATCCCGTCTATTTTTTTATGATAAGTTGAAAAAGATAATCGTAAGAAATTCCAAATTCTAGTTTTTTCAACTTTTCAATGCTGTTTCATCCAAATTCTAAAACAATAAAAATTAGCTAATACTTTTGGCCTTTTGTTACGCAAATTGTTTTGGAATTAATGTCGTTAGTTGATGGGTACTCTATTTAAATGGTATATTTTTTTGCAAATGATGACCCTGTTTTAGTAAATGTGCTTGATTCTATAAAACATGTTTTACAGAAACTTGATAGCGGTACTAAACGCTAGAAAATTACAAATACTTTTATTCGTTTGCTCCCGATTAAGACCTAAAAAATGATTAATTTTGAATTGGGAGGGATATGCAATATCCCGTCAATTTTTTTTAAAATTTAGGTGATAAGATTAATCATAAGAAATTCCAAAACCAATATTCTTTAACTCTTCAAAATAATTAGGATACGATTTACTAACTACATCTGGATTTGCAATTTTAACTGTAGCATTTGTTGTTGCTAGAATGCTTAAAGCCATTGCCATTCGATGATCCTCGTACGTATTAAAAGTAGAGTTTGAAATTTTTAGGATATCCGATTTGCCAAAAACCTTTAAAGAGTTATCATCAATTTGAATACTTACACCAGTTTTTTCAAGTTCGATTTTTAATGCCAAAAGCCTATTTGTTTCTTTTACTTTTAATGTTGACAGCCCCGCAAAGTGAACAGGAATTCCTTTAACTGCAGCAACCACTGTTAATGCTAAAGATAAATCAGGATTATCAATAAAATCAATTTGAATCAGAGAACTAATTTCAGAATTTTTATTAGAAATAATAATATCATTTCCATCATCAACAGAATTGACTCCAAATAATGTCATCCATTTTTTCAGAATAACATCTCCTTGAAATTTATCTTTTGCGAGATTTACCAAATTTATTTGTGAATTTTGGCTACATGCAATAATCCCATACCAATAAGAAGCAGAAGTCCAATCAGGAGAACATTCATAATCTTTCGGTTCATAAAAACCTTGAGGAATACGAATTGTATTGTTCTCAATATCCACTTCAATTGAAAATTCATTCATAATCGAACCTGTCATTTCAATATATGAAAATGAAACGGGATTATCAGCAAAAGTAATTTCCAAACCCTCTTCCAAATAAGGAGCAATTAACATGAGAGCACTAATAAATTGACTGCTTACTTTTGAGTCAACTTTAATTTTTCCACCATGCATATTAGAAGCTTGTATTCTAACTGGAGCAAAGCCATTATTCTCTAAATATTCAACAGATGCACCCAATTCATTTAATGCGTCTACAAGTGGTGAAATAGGCCGAAGATTAAACTCCTTTGATCCCAATAATATTACTTCCTTCCCTTGCAATGCACGTAATGCTAAAAGAAATCGAAAGGTTGTCCCTCCTGCTCCACAATTTTGAATTTCAGAAGGTGATTCCAAAAGTGATTCTAAAAATTTAGTGTCATTTGATGTGGAAATATTTTCAATTTTAAATTTTGATTCACATAACTGACGAATAATAAGAAGCCTATTACTAATACTTTTTGACCCAGGGATTTGGATCTCTGCTTTAATTGACTTTGTAGGCGCCGTAACTGTAACCCACTTATGGATTGAATCAAATTGCATTATAACGGTCAAAAACTATTTTAACATCAGACTTTGAAACAGGAATATTCCATTTACAAGAACCTATAGCATTTAATAAACTAAAATTAAATTGTTGATGTTGATTTTTTTTATCATGTTTTAGGTAACCTAAAAATTCATCGAAATCCAATTGGCTAAAATTTTCCTTTCCAAAAATAGTAAATAAATTATTTGTTATTTCGTTTGATTCTTCAGGTGTTAATCCACAATATTTTTCCGACAACCAAGTTTCCATAATCATACCAGCAACAATCGCTTCGCCGTGAAATAATTGTTGGCCTTCACTATTAAGTAAACAGCTTTCTAAGGCATGACCGATGCTATGTCCGAAATTTAAAATTTTTCGTTTACCTAGTTCAAAAGGATCTTCACTTACAATGGAGCTTTTAATTTCAATTGCTGAAACAAGAATTTCCTTTATATTAGTTCTATTAATTTTATTCAATAATAGCCTATTCCATAAATTTTTATCTGCAATTAAACCATGTTTATAAATTTCAGCTAAACCATTTTTGAAATTACGATCATTAAGTGTTTTTAAAAATTCAGGGAAAATAAAAACGAGTAAAGGAAAACTAATTAATCCTATTTGATTTTTTATTGAATCTCTATCAACACCATTCTTCCCTCCTATTGAGGCATCTACCATTCCCATTAATGATGTTGGAATATTAATAAAATTTATTCCTCTTAAATAAGTTGATGCTACAAATCCACCAATATCAGTAACAACTCCTCCTCCTAAATTAATCAACAAACTATTTTTATCTGCGCCAAATTCTGAAAGTTTATTCCAAACGAAAATACATGTTTCAATTTTTTTATTGTGCTCACCACTTTCAATTTCAATATTATTAATAGTAAAGTTATTCTTTAATGCGTGAGTAATTAAAGGCAAACAATGCTTCCTTGTATTCTCATCGGTTAAAACAAAAATTTGGCTTGAAGAATTATCATTAAGAAAATCAATTAAAGAATCAAAATTGTTTTCAGCAAATAAAATTCTAGAACCTTTCAATTGATCAATCATTAAGATTCAAACTCATTCAATTTGTGCTCATCAGTTTTACTAAACTTATTCATCTGTTGTGTTTGTTGAAAAATCGATTCTTCATGAATGATCGAATACAACTTCATCATAAAATCGCGTGTAAGTTCTTTACTAATTCCAATTTGAGTGCGACTTTTTATAATTTCATCCCAACGTTCGGGTTGAAGAATGGTAACTTCATTTTTGTATTTATAAACTCCAATCTTTCGAGCAATTTCCATTCTGCTTGCCATCAGATTTACAAGTTCATTATCTACTTCATCAATTTGATCACGCAAATCTTCAAGACGACTTAATTCAAAAATATTATCACTTTTTGGCTTTCGAACAATTAATGATTTCAATAAATTGCCCAATGCTTCAGGTGTTAATTGTTGAGCAGCGTCACTCAATGCATTTTTAGGATCTCGATGTGATTCAATCATCAGTCCTTCGTATTGAAGATCTAAAGCAAATTGAGAAACATAGTTTAACATAAAAGTATTTCCGCAAATATGACTTGGATCGCAAAGCATTGGAAGTTCTGGCATCCGTCGACGTAATTCGATTGGAATCTCCCAATTAGGCTTATTGCGATAAGTACTATTTTCATAGCTAGAGAAACCTCGATGAATAGCAGCAACTCTAGTATTTCCTGTTTTCAAAATTCTTTCAATTGCTCCTTGCCATAGTTCTAAGTCAGGATTTACTGGATTTTTTACTAAAATTGGAATATCTACTCCTAACAAAGTATCCGCAAGTTCTTGCACCAAAAAAGGATTTACAGTTGTTCTAGCTCCAAGCCAAAGCATATTTATGCCTACTTTTAATGCCGACTCAACATGGCGAGGACTTGCAACCTCAACTAAAACTGGCAATCCGACCGCCTTTCCTGCATCTACAACCCATTGTAATGCCTCGTCTCCCATACCTTGAAAAGAACCTGGACGAGTTCGAGGCTTCCAAATCCCAGCTCTAATAGCATGAACACCAGTATTTTTAAGTTTTTGAGCAGTTTCCAAAACTTGCTCCGGACCTTCTGCACTGCACGGACCAGCAAAAACAATTGGTCTGCCCGTCCATCCAAAACCCCATTGAGTAAGCGATTTAATTCCCATCATCATTGTGTATACAAATGTACATAATGTAGAACAATGTAAAGATTACAAAGTTCATTGATTTACTATTTATAAAAGCTATTAAAAAGAAGATTTTTTATTGATTTGGCTAAAGATTTAACAAGTAAATGCCTTCCAAATAATGATAATTGTTCTCCCAATATAAATCCTGATAATAAATCGTTATCGCTATATTTGAGCACTGTTATGAGCGCTAATCCCAAAGTAAACTTCGATAATTTAGAAAATGCATTCGCTTCAAAGAGTGATGCTGAAATCAATCAAGCCTATATGTTGTTTAAAGCAATAGGGATTCCTGTTTTGGTAAAATACGGTGGCAAATTAGCGGAGTTATCACTTGAATATCATTTACCAGTAAAAGGACTTATACGCTCTACCATATTTCAGCAGTTTTGTGGTGGTGAAGATATTCAGGATTGTACCAAAACAATTGCAAAGCTTAGCAAATATGGTGTTGGGAGTATTTTAGATTATTCGGTGGAAGGAAAAGAGGAAGAAAAAGAATTTGATCATTCCTGTGAAGAAATTCTTTCAACGATTCAAAGAGCAAAAGGTGATGCAAATATTCCATTTTCCGTTTTTAAAACTACTGGATTAGCAAGATTCGCTTTGCTTGAGAAATATAGTTCGGGTGACGCTTTAACAGCGGAAGAAAAAATAGAATTTCAACGAGTAGAAGATCGCGTAAATAAAATTTGTGAGTTAGGATATAAATTACAAGTTCGTGTTTTTATTGATGCAGAAGAATCGTGGATACAAAAAGCAATTGACGATTTATCAATGATGATGATGCATCGATACAACAAAGAAAAAGTTGTTATTTATAATACTATTCAATTTTATCGTCATGATCGATTAGTCTTTTTAAAACACTCATTTGATGCTGCTATGAATGATAATTTTTATTTAGGAATTAAATTAGTTCGTGGTGCATACATGGAAAAAGAACGCGAACGTGCAAAAGTAAAAGGATATCCTTCTCCTATTCAACCAGACAAAAGCGCAAGTGATCGCGATTATAATGAAGCATTAAAATTTTGCATAGATCACATTGACCGAATGGCGATTTGTGCAGGAACACATAATGAAGCAAGTAGTCAATATTTAGCTCAATTAATGGATGAAAAAGGGATTGCAGTAAATGATGATCGCATCTATTTTTCGCAACTATTAGGAATGAGTGATCATATCAGTTTTAATCTTGCTAAGGCGGGATACAAAGTTGCAAAATACCTTCCATACGGTCCCGTTGCAGCAGTACTCCCATATCTAAATCGCAGAGCACAAGAAAACACTTCAATTTCGGGACAAATGGGACGAGAGTTGTCACTTTTAGTTGCTGAAAAAAAGAGAAGGAAATCGATTTGAAAATGAAGGTTGTCTTTACTTTTGAATCGAATAATTAATTTGATTAATTTCAATCTTACATTAAGATTTTTCAAAACGAAAATTATAATTCTGAACTCTGAATTCTACGTTCTGAATTTACTTCGTAATTCCGTAACTCAACTCAGCTTGAAATCGTTGATCCAAAGCCCCAATACGTTGAGCGGCAGCTTGAGTGATTTTAATAATTACGTTTGCATTATCACCAGTATCAGGTAACAACCCTACCACTTTTACAAAAACGGAATTGTTATTCATCTTATTGGTGATCTTAATGATCGTACCAATGGGAGCAGTACGATGCATTGCATAAAATTTATTCTGATTTAACTCACCATCGGTTATCCAAGTTGCCAGTCCGCTTTGCGTTACTTTTTCAGTAGTCACTCCTGTTTTTGCATCCTTCTCAATGGAAGAAGAACTTGAATTTCCAAGATTACTATAAACTGAAGGCGAATCAACTTTTAGAGACTTAATGGGTTCTTGTTTGGTAGTCATAGTTGTTTCAGCATCAACAGGTACTTTTACTTCCTTTTTGATTTCCGGCACAACTTCTTCTTTTTTAGTCTTTATTTCAGAATCTGCCTTTTCAATTTTTTCGGAAACTTGCTTTTGTACTTTTGGAGCTTCTTCAAGAGGTTGACGAACTACTTCTTGCAAATTTTTTGTTCTTCCAATAATTAATTTCTGACCTAAACTAACGTTGTTTGAGATAAGATTATTTAATTTCTTTAACTCATCAACAGTAATTGAATTATCTTTCGAAATACGATAGAGTGTTTCACCTTTAGCTACGACATGAAATAATATTTTTTCATTTGGTGAACTTTGTGTTTGCTTAACGGATTTTACTTCGCTTTTTTCATTGGCAACAATAGCCGCCTTACTTTTTTCTTTCTCATTTGCATATCCAACAGCAGGCACTTGAATTATTTGTCCAATCTTTAAAACTGACACACCCTTATTGGCTTTCTCAAGATCTTCGATGCTAATATTATTTTTCTTCGCAACACTAGTCCATGTATCTTTTGCAATAACTTTATGAAGGAAATATTTCTTGCCATCAATCCATTTGGTTCGAAGCGAATCCGATGGAAACGAGTAAGAAACTTGAACAGATGCCAGTAACATCCATAAAACGATTGTAAACATCGTATAAAAACTACCTTTGTTATTGCTCTTCATATCTTTACACAAAGAAAGCACAAGTTGGTTAAATCCTATCCCTAGGCATTTCATGATTATCAACATAATAATTAACAGTAAAATGAAACTCAGAAATTCTCTATTAACAGTCGTATTTATCTGGTTAACGGCGCTTTGTCCCTTTTTGGTATGCGCCCAGCAAGATTCTTCATCTAGTATTACCACCCGTATTTACCAAATAAATATTCAAAGTGAAATAAATCCAGGGATTGCTCGACAGGTTACCAAGGCACTAGAAAAGGCAAAACTCTTTAAGGCAGATCGTATATTGATCCATATGAATACTTATGGCGGATTATTAGATGCTGCTGATAGCATAAGAACGCAAATGTTGAATAGTAAAATTCCGGTAACAGTATTTGTAGATAATAATGCGGCCTCAGCAGGTGCATTAATCGCGATTGCATGCAATAAAATTTATATGCGAAATGGAGCAAGTATTGGTGCTGCAACGGTTGTTAATCAAAATGCGGAAGCAATGCCCGATAAGTATCAATCTTATATGCGAAGCATGATGCGCTCAACAGCACAAGCAAGAGGACGAAACCCAATTATTGCAGAAGCAATGGTAGATCCACGAACATATATTGAGGGAGTAAATGACTCAGGAAAAGTATTAACGATGACTAGTAGCGAAGCACAAAAACAAGGCTATTGTGACGGTATTGCTGAATCAGTAAAAGAAGTTATAAAAGCAGAAGGAATTACCAACTATACATTGAGTGAATATGAAGTAAGTTGGTCGGATAAAATAATTGGATTTCTAATAAACCCTGCTGTTTCAGGTGTTTTAATTTTAGTGATGTTAGGTGGCTTGTATTTCGAATTGCAACATCCAGGAATTGGATTTCCGCTTTTTGCCTCTATTGCAGCTGCCTTACTCTATTTCGCGCCTCTTTACCTTGAAGGATTAGCAGAAAATTGGGAAGTATTAATTTCCATAGCAGGTATGATTTTAATAATTCTTGAAATATTCGTAATACCTGGATTTGGTGTAGCTGGGATTTCGGGAATACTACTCCTTCTTTTCGGATTAACTACAAGCATGCTAAATAATCGCGGTTTTGATTTTAGCGGTGTAAGTACTCAACAATCTTTTAGTGCTTTAGCTGTAGTACTTTTGTCGATGGTAGGAGCGTTAACTTTGTTTATTTTTTCTAGTAAAGTATTTTCAAATAGTCCTGCCTTTAAAAAGATGGTTTTACATGAAAGTATGGATTCCTCACATGGCTTTAAAGTAAGTTCATTGGAGTCAGTTAACATTGGTGAGAGAGGTGTTGCTCATTCTACCTTACGTCCGTCTGGCAAGGTGGAAATAAACGGCAGAATTTTATCTGCAACAGCAGAAGCTGGATTTATAGAAGCAGGAAAATACGTTGAAGTTACTGGATTGCAATCATCAGCAATGTTGGTAGTAAAAGAAATCATTTAATCGATTATAAATAAATTTAAAATAATGATTTATTTTTTTCTGATGAGAAATAATCCAAGGAAAGTAAATATTCCATTTACTAATAATAATTCATAACCGAATTTATACCCTCCCAGTAATTGTACTGAATGTTCTGCTAAATACCAGCAAATAAATGGTGGAATCAAACAAATAAATGGAACTAAATTTTCTTTCAATTTATGCTTTGTGAAAACTCCAAATGCAAAGAGTCCAAGTAATGGTCCGTAGGTATATCCCGCAAGTTTTAAAATAAGATCAATGATTGATCGATTGTCGATCCAATGAAAGATCATCACACATAAAAGAAACAATAATGCGAATGAAATATGGACAATTCTACGGATTCGCAAACGATCATTCTCTGTCCATTCATTCCTACGGTTTAACCCTAACATATCGAGACAAAAAGAAGATGTTAAAGCCGTAATTGCTCCATCTGCACTTGGAAATAATGCAGAGATCAATCCAATAATAAATACCAATCCCATTACAGGAGGAAAATAGTGCAAAGCTAAGGTTGGAAATAAATCATCACCTTTTAAATTTAAATTATTTTGTGCTGCAAAAACGTATAACAATCCGCCAAGAAAAAGAAATAAGAAGTTTACAAAAATTAAAATTAAGCTTAACGAAACAATGTTTTTTTGAGAGTCTTTTAATGTCTTAACAGAAATATTTTTTTGCATCATTTCCTGATCTAACCCTGTCATTGTAATTGCAATAAATGCTCCTCCTAAAATTTGTTTCATAAAAAAAGAAGGACTTAATGGATCGCTCACTATTAATTTCGAATACTGTTTTACTTGCATCAAATCACACGCATCTCCAACACTAATATTGAGATTTCTTAAAATATAAATCACACAAATAACAAGACCTCCTAACATGAACGTTGTTTGTAAGGTGTCGGTCCAAACAATGGTTTTTACACCGCCCTTAAAAGTATAGGCTACAATTAAAATTAATATTGCAACAGCTGTAATCCAAAAAGGAATTCCTGCATCATCTAAGATAAAAAATTGCATTACACGAATCACCAAATACAATCTTGCAGTAGCACCCACTGTTCGTGAAACAATAAAAAACATAGCTCCTGTTTTATAGGAAAACCGTCCAAAACGTTGTTGTAAATAATCGTAAATAGATGTTAAGGATAATTTATAATATACTGGAAGTAAAACAAAAGCAACCACCATATATCCTAAGAAATAACCAAAAACCACCATTAAATAAGAAAAGCCTTGAACTTCAACTGTTCCAGGAACTGAAACGAAAGTGACTCCGGATAGTGAAGTACCAATCATTCCGAATGCTACAATGTACCATGGTGATGATTTATTGCCAGCAAAGAAGCTGAAATTACCAGCATTTCGGGAAGTATACCATGAAATGAATAGCAAAACCAGAAAATAGGCTGCAATTATGGAGATAATTAGTGCTGGTGACATATTGTTTTAATATGGTTCAAAAATAAAAGTTGAAAGAAGATGAAATAAACTCTCATTCTTATTTTTTGAACATGTTACGATTCGTAAATTTGTAGCTTATTCACTAACCTTGAACCTTCCCTCCAAATTACTTGATGATGCAGTACAGGCGTTTGCCCAACTTCCAGGCATCGGTCAAAAGAGTGCATTACGTATGGTTTTGCATTTGTTAAGGGTTCCACCTGAAAGTGTTGACCGTTTCGGAGAAACGCTAATTCGCTTAAGAAAGGAGCTGCGCTATTGTAGTAAATGCCATAACATCTCTACTGAAGATATTTGTAATATTTGCAGAGATCCTAAACGTGAACAAGGATTGGTTTGTGTAGTTGAAGATATTCGAGATGTAATTGCAATTGAAAACACAGGACAATTCAAAGGCTTATACCACGTTTTAGGTGGATTAATTAGTCCCATGGATGGGATTGGTCCATCACAATTAACAATTGATTCGCTTGTTGAAAAAGCTAGCAATGGATTAGTAAATGAAGTGATGGTCGCACTTAGCACAACGATGGAAGGTGATACTACATTATTTTATCTGTATAAAAAACTTAAACCAATTGAAATTAAAATTAGTACTCTTGCTCGTGGAGTAGCTATTGGTGGAGAGTTAGAATATGCTGATGAAGTTACTTTAGGTAGATCAATTGTTAATAGAGTATTATATGAAAATCAATTAGTGAAATAAAAATTTACAGTTCAGAAAATATAAAATTAAATTTTTACAATTATTTATTTTAATAAAACCTAAATCTTCAAAGTGAAAATCAGTATAATTATTGTTAACTATAATGTTCGATATTTTCTGCAGCAATGTTTGCAGTCGGTAAAGAAATCGATAGTTGGAATAGATGCTGAAATTTTTGTTGTTGATAATGTATCAGAAGATGGTTCGGTTGAAATGGTTCGTGAATTATTTCCTGAAGTAAATTTAATTGCCAATACCGAGAATCTTGGATTTTCAAAAGCTAACAACCAAGCAATCAAATTAGCAAAAGGTGAATTCATTTTATTACTAAATCCTGATACTGTTATTGAAGAAGAAACTATTGCAAAGGTTTGTTCATTCATGGATCACCATGCTGATGCTGGAGGATTAGGTGTGCATATGATAGATGGTAAAGGAATATTTTTGCCTGAATCAAAACGTGGGCTTCCTACACCTTTAGTTGCATTTTATAAAATATTTGGATTCGCTAATTTGTTTCCAAAATCAAAAACTTTTGGAAGATATCATTTAGGATTTCTTGATAAAGATAAAACCCATGAAGTAGAAGTTTTATCAGGAGCATTTATGTTACTTAGAAAAAAAACTCTTGACAAAATTGGATTATTAGATGAGGATTACTTCATGTATGGTGAAGATATTGA
This sequence comes from Bacteroidota bacterium, assembly GCA_031423735.1. Taxonomy (GTDB): domain Bacteria; phylum Bacteroidota; class Bacteroidia; order AKYH767-A; family OLB10; genus JANXSD01. Next base: position 11,079 of record JANPGA010000361.1, read on the forward strand.
TTTAAGTTATCGTATTTTACAAGGAGGATATAAAAATTATTATTTTCCTGAAACACATATCATACATTACAAAGGAGAAAGCACCAAAAAAAGTTCTGTAAATTATGTACTAGTCTTTTACCGAGCGATGGTAATTTTTGCAAAGAAACATTTTGCACCACGAAGAGCTGCATTATTTTCATTCTTAATAAATATTGCTATTTGGATGAGAGCTGGAATTGCTCTACTTCAACAATTTATTGAACGAATTTGGTTACCATTGGTAGATGCCGTAATTATTTATACTGGAATTATTTTTATTAAGAACTATTGGGAATACACTGTAAAAGATGTTCATTACCCAGCGTTCTTCATGCAAATTATTTTACCATGCTATATACTTATTTGGCTCATAAGTGCATTTTTAGGTGGCGGCTATGATCAACCAATTCGAATCTCACGAATGATTCGAGGATTATTAACTGGCTCGGTAGTTATTTTAGTTGTTTACGCATTGCTTCCTGAGAATTATCGATTTTCAAGAGCATTAATTTTATTGGGAACAGCTTGGGCAAGTTTATCTATTGCATTATTACGTTTGTTCTTTCATTTCATCAAGCTAAAAGGATTTCAATTGGCAGATGCTATGCGAAAACGAATGATAATTGTTGGTGATGCTGCAGAAAGTCAGCGTATTCTTTCATTACTAATGATGAGTGGCACTAGTTCTAATTTTGTTGGATTTGTAACTGAGTCGGGATCTAAAGAAAATCAAGAATTGAACATGCAAAATTTTTATCTTGGCAATACAATTGAATTGCCAGAATTAATATCAATGTATGAAATTAATGAAGTAATTTTTTGTGGAAAGAATATTTCATCGAGTGCTATCATTCAGCAAATGTTAAAGATGGGAAATCCTCACGTTGAATTTAAAATTGCACCTCCTGAAAGTTTATTTATTATTGGCAGCAATTCAATAAACGACAAAGGAGACTTTTATTTGATTGATGTACCTACTTATAACAATCCAGTTAATCGAAGAAATAAAAAATTATTTGATTTAACAACCTGTTTTATTTTATTCTTTTTATCACCTATTTTAATTTTATTTTCTAATAAAAGCAGCAACTATTTTAGTAATATTTTCAAAGTTTTAATTGGCAATTTAAGCTGGGTTGGATATAAAGATTCTCAAAATAAAAAACTTAAGGGAATTCGAGATGGAGTTTTTTCACCAACAGAAATGTTAGCAGAAACGCCATCTGATCAAATCGTAATCGATCGGTTAAATGCTCTTTATTCAAAAGAGTATAAAGTTTTTAATGACTTAAGAATTGTAAGGAAAGGCCTTTTTGGTAGAAAATAATTTTTAATCTTTTTTAGGATAGGGTCCACGCTTATGTATGATCAATCCATTTAAAAAATTTCGCAGTAACTGATCACCACACTCTTTATAATTTGGATGATCTTCTTTTCGAAATAATGCACTTAGTTCACTCTTTGTTACTTCAAAATCAGAAAGCTTTAAAATTTCAATAATATCCTCATCTCTTAATTCAAGAGCGACGCGTATTTTTTTTAGGATATCATTATTGGTAAGCATCGTAAATTATTTTTTATTAAATGTTCGTAAACGTAATGCTGTTAGAACTTGTTTGGTTTCTGCAGAGAAATCTCCTTTCATCATCCAATCATAATAACTTGGTTCTTTCGAAAACACATCATCCACAGTTCGTCCCTTATGCTTTCCAAAATTAAAAACTTCTTCCTTTTTATCATTAAAAACAACTCTACCAGCCAAATCAACATTTTGGTTCATTGCAGTAAATTGTTGTAATCCTTCCACATCCTTTGGCAAATCAGGATAACGTTCGAGTTGTGCGATGAATACTTCGTAGGTTGCTAAAATATCTGCTTCAGCGCTATGAGCGTTTACGATTTCTTTATTGCAATAAAATTTATATGCTGCTGCTAATGTTCGTTGTTCCATTTTATGGAAAATATTTTGAACATCAACCATCTTTCTGCCTTTCATATCAAAACTATAATCAACACGCAGAAATTCATCAACTAATAAAGGTACGTCAAACTTATTTGAATTGTATCCAGCTAAATCAGCATTGGCAATGAAGTTTGCAATATCTGGCGCCAACTGCTTAAACGTTGATTCATTTACAATATCAGCTTCGTAAATCCCATGAACTTGTGATGCAAAAATTGGAATAGGCATTTCGGGATTAATCCGTTTTGTGAATACTGGCTTATCACCATTTGGCATCAACTTCAAAATACTTATTTCTACAATTCGATCAGAACCAACCGTTACTCCAGTTGTTTCAAGATCAATAAATGCTAAAGGTTTACTAAGTGTAAGATTCATAATTTCTGAAGTTACGTCCTCAACAGAGAACATGTCCAATTGAGATGACAACAAATCAATTTTAGATGCTGATTTCTTTGCCATTATTTATTTAAATAAATCATAAAAGCAAAACTAAATTATTGGAATTTTAACTCAAGATATGCCTTGTTACCGTTTGAAGGATTGGCAGTAAAATCAGCTTCTGCCTTCCCTAATTTTGCATGACGTAATGATACCTTATAGGTACCTGCAGGTAAAGCTATATCAAAATGTCCAGTTGCATCATTCGACTCACAATTCGCAACTTTATCGCCTGTAGCGGCATCTGTCACAACAACAAAAGCACCTTTTGCTGGAGTACCTGCATTGGTCATCGCAGCACCTTGTAGCCAAACCATAGGGGTTGTAACAAGTGATTTGTCAGAAGTAACTTTGTAGATATCATAATCACCTAATCCAGAATCACGAACAGCAGAAAGATAAAAAGTTTTACCATCTGGTTCCAATGCAATACTTAAATCGTCGTAAGCACTATTTATTGGAAATCCTAAATTTTCGGGTGTAGAAAAATCTTCGCTATTACTTGGTTTAAATGATTTAAAAATATCATATCCGCCCATACTTCCATGTCCAGTTGAACTAAAGAAAAAAGTCTTTCCATCAATCCACATATTAGGATTATCTTCGTCACCTTTGGTATTTATTTTATCGCTAAGTCTTTCAGGCTTACCCCATGAAGTAGACTCTGTACGCGTACAACGATAAATATCTTTACCTGTTTTACTTCCCGACATCTCAGCAGAAAAATATAAAGTCATACCATCTGGTGTCATACATGCTCCTGTTTCCATTTCTTTAGAAACAAAATCTTTTCCTAACGAAACTGTTTTATCCCATTGCTTACCATTTAATTTAGTTTGATAAATATCACCATTTGCTTCTGGCCCTTCTGTATAAACTAACATTTTATCTCCATAAGGATTTATGTACATACACTCTTCGTAATAAGCAGAATTTATATTTGCTCCAGCATTTTTTGCTTTACTTCTAGAAGTATCATTTTGCAGAAAGAAATAAACATCAGAAGTAACATCGCCTAAATCATCTGTCAATCCACCTGTATTGCCTTTTCGTTTAGATGAAAAATAAATAATTGAATCACTAACTCCCATCACAGGACGATAATCTGCTGTAGGAGAATTTATAGTTTTACTTAAATTCTCAAAAGTCACATTTACCGGATTTGCAGTTAACGATTTTGCTGTAGTTGACCATTCAACCCAATCATTAAGTTTTAATTTAGGATCAGGAGAACCCTTTTTCTCAACACGATATTTTTCGAAATATTCAATTGCTTTATCATATAAACCTGCATAATGATATGCTCTCGCCAAATCAAATAATACATCCTTAGGTTTGTCCTTAGTATTAGCATTTGCTGCATACTCAAACATTGGTACAGCTTTGGCCTTATTAATATTTGTATTCAAATAACATAATCCAAGTTTATTATTGTACTCAGCATTATTTGGTTCAGTAACTACAAGACGCTGGTAGTTGATTAAAGCCTTATTATATCCTTGAGCTTTATAAAAGTCATCGGCTTCACTTTTTGCCCCTTTTACTTCGTCTTTAGTATACGGTTTAATTGGAGATTGTTTTGTTTGAGCCATTAAAAAGAATGGAAATAAACACAACAGAATGAGGAAGGATTTTTTCATGATATTTTATTCTACTTATTTACAAAATTAAGGTAAAAAGTCGATTGATTTTGCACTTGAACCAACCCTAATAGATACGAGTTATTCACAATTGTCGGCCTTTCCATGAGATTTTGTTAAAAGGTTGAAACAAAATCAATAGCACAATAAAAAATGGATAAAAAAGCGTCATCAATAGTTTGTCGTACCACTTAAAATTCTTTTCCTTGTCAGATAAGGAAATGTTCAATAATGACCATTCAGGAATCAACCTCAATGACAAAATAATCAAAGTTAGCATCACACATTGGCTTGTACAAAAGGGGAGTAAAATTAAATTTATAAAAGTGAGAATGGATGATAAAGCAACAATAAATCCTGCCATCCAAACATAACTGTCTTTGTAATGTATCGTTTTCCCCGACCAACGTAAACGTTGCTGAAGTAACTTCTTGAAACTAATTTCTGCAGAAGTAGTAACGATCGAATTAGTAGCAGAAAAAACTTTTCCTGGATAATGTTTATTCATTTCAAAAAGTAAAAAAGTATCGTCGCCTGATGCAAGATGCTTATGTGAATTATAAGCTCCCAACTGCAGCCAAATATCTTTTCGAAATGCTAGATTAGCTCCTGAATTCAACAATGCTCGTCCTTGCATTATTGCAGCTGCACCGGATGCTTGTAAAACCGCAAATTCCATCGCTTGAAATTTCGACCACCATTTATGATCATCATAACTTATTTTAACCAGCCCACAAATCATTACAACATCTGAATCAATTGAGGGTTGAATTAATTTTACAAGCCAATCACTTTCAAATGACACATCAGCATCGATAGTAACTATCCATTCTCCATTTGCTTCTCTGATCCCAAGATCAAGCGCGGCTTTTTTTCCAATTGAATCTGATAATGAAAATAATTTAAAGCTGGAAAAATTATTCTCGAGCATAGCGAGTGAATTATCGTCACTGTGATCATTCACAAAGATAATTTCTAATTTACTTTTAGGATAATTAATTTGATTTAACGATTCTGCAAGGTTCGGCAAATTATTCTCTTCATTCCTAAAAGGAACTACAATTGTTAATGATGGCAATTTATCTAGAGAAAACTCAAAGTCTTTAATCACATGTTTTCTTTGTCTCCATTTTAAGAAATAAGAATATAAAAGTACACCGTATAAAATATTTGTTAGTAAGGAAAAATATATTAGGGTGTTCATACTATTTTGATTTCATGTATTGAAGATAATAAAAATTGATATTACTTGTGATTAAAAACTGCTTAAATTATTCTTTCCATAAGCGAATATACAACAAACTAAAAGCTCCAAGCAATGCAGGCAAGGCCAGATTAATACACCACAAAGCAAATGTTCCAATTAATATCGCTGCTGTGTCATTTATCATTGTTCCAAACACAATAAGGTTGATTCCTCCACGCACCCCTAATTCCCCTAATGCTATGCTCGGAACTAAAGTAATAAGTAAAAAAGAAACTGCCGACAATTGCAAACAAATTAAATAATCAATGTCAACTGAAAATGCTTTTAAAATTAAATATTGTTGAGTGCAAAAAACAAAATAACGAGCGATTGATAGAAGATAAGTAATCGCTAATTCTTTGATATGAAAATGAGAAAAAACCTCTCCAAATTTTTTATAACGTTTTAAATAAATATTTTTATCGAAGAGGATAGATAATTTAGGAACTCTAAACCATCCGATCATTAGCAACATTGTAAATACTAGCAATATTATTTTCATCCAAATAGCAACTGGATACTGCAAGTCAATAATTGAATTGGATTGAAATACAAATGCAATCAATCCAAATTGAATTGTTACCAGTAATTGAGCTGAGCTTCCAACAAAAGCTGCCAATGCCCCTCTCACTCGATGACCTTCACCTAAATGAAGTATTCGGCCTGCAAACTCTCCTACTCTATTCGGAGTAAAAAAACTAATTGTTGTTCCTGTAAACACACTCCGTACAGCTTTCATAAAGCCAATTGATTCAACCGAAGAAATTAAAAGCCTCCATTTTTGTGTTTCAAGTGAATAATTAACAAGCATCAAAAGCAAACTTGGAACAATCCATTTTAAAAAATTACCTTGCAATAATACATTTAATAATCGCTCACTATCTTGAATTAAATTCGCTCTTGATTTTATATGATAGCCAATAAATAGCAATGAAATAACGAGCGCTAAAATTTTAGCGACTTTAAAAATTATATTTCGGTTTTGTGTTTGCATTAATTGGGCTTACTGATCGATTTTTAATTTAAAACAGATTTACTTTGAGCGATAAATTGAAGATATTAAATATGGATAAATTCGCAACTGTTTAAATCACAGATTAATTTGATTAGATGATTTCGCTGATTTTTATTTCATCAATAATTATTTTGTAGGGGTTAAAATAAAGCGTTTGAATTCAAGACTTTTTGCACCAAAATTTATGAGTAAGCCAACTTCTAATTTATAAGCCTTTAGGTAATTTAAAATTTGAGCCCAATGCACTTCTTCAAGTTGTTTAAGTGCTTTTATTTCAACTAAAACTGTATTTTCTACAACAAAATCAGCCCTTCTTTTTCCAATTGGTTCTTGTAGTTCTTTGTAAAAAATTTCTTGTTCAATTTCTCTTACAAAGGATAGTTCTGTAATTCCTAATTCGTACGACAAAGCCCTTTGGTAAATTACTTCTTGAAAGCCATTGCCAAGGAATTTGTGAACTTCCATTGCAGCACCAATAATTTTTCCTGTTATATCTGAATATTTGTATTCCTCTTTTTCCATAATTTATTCTATGATATCATATAATCAGTGAAATCATATCATCAATAAAATCAGCGATTCAACTTTTTTATTTCATTTGAGAATTTCAATACAACAAACCTTCCATCAAATTTCACCCAAAAATTACGAAAATAATCATTGCAAAAACAACCCTTCAAAATATAGCAAATAAAAAACCGCTAACGGATCATCTCCACTAGCGGTTTATATTTTCTCTTTAGATATTTCAGAGAATTAATTTATGTTATGCTTGAGCAGTTGGCCCACCAAAATTCATTGGCAATCCAACTCCTTCACTTTGTTTAATAATTCCATGTACGGCTTCGTACTTGCTTACATTGTCAGCTAATGCTGTTAACAATCTTTTTGCATGCTGTGGAGTTAAAACAATACGTGCTTTTACACGTGCTTTTGGAACTCCTGGCATTACTCTAACAAAGTCAACAACGAACTCTGCATTCGAATGTGTAATGATTGCTAGATTTGAATAAATCCCTTCTGCAATTTCTTCAGAAAGTTCAATGTTTAATTGATTATTTTGATTGTTCTTGTCGTCCATGATTGTTTAATTTATTGATGCAATATTTACATCAGATTAATTATTTCTTTCAACAAATAGCGCAGGAATTACCCTGCGCTATTTGTTGATTTTATTTATTTAATGAAATATAATTAAGCTTCTAACGCTTCTTTTTTGGAAGCCATCAGCAAATCATATTCTTCTTGAGAACCAACAATTAGTTTCTCATATTCACGCATTCCAGTGCCGGCAGGAATTAAATGTCCAACGATTACGTTTTCTTTCAATCCATTTAAGGTATCAATTGCTCCACGGATTGCTGCTTCATTAAGAACTTTAGTAGTTTCCTGGAATGATGCAGCTGAAATCCAGCTCTTAGTATGTAACGACGCCTGTGTGATCCCTTGTAACAACGTACTTGAAGTTGCAGGAATAGCATCACGAGCCTCCACTAATTTCATGTCTTTACGTTTCAATTGTGAATTTTCATCACGAAGACGACGTAAGGTAATTATTTGACCTGGTTTAAATGTTGGTGAATCACCAGGCTCCATAACTACTTTCTTATCAATGATAGAATCATTCTCTTCGCTAAAATCAATTTTATTTACTGATTCGCGCTCTAAGAAACGAGTATCTCCTGCATCTTCAATGATTACTTTACGCATCATCTGACGAACAATCGTTTCGAAATGCTTATCATTAATTTTCACACCTTGCAAACGATAAACTTCCTGAATCTCATTTACCAAATACTCTTGAACTGCAGTTGGTCCTTTGATTGAAAGAATATCACTTGGAGTAGTTGCTCCATCAGATAATGAGTGTCCAGCTCTGATAAAGTCGCTATCCTGTACAAGGATATGCTTACTTAAAGGAACTAGATATTTTTTGATTTCACCATCACGAGCAGTAATAACGATTTCACGATTACCACGTTTGATTCCACCATAACTTACAACACCATCGATCTCAGAAACAACTGCTGGATTACTTGGGTTACGTGCTTCGAATAATTCTGTAACACGAGGAAGACCTCCAGTAATATCACCAGTACGTCCTAACTGTCGAGGAATCTTAACAATAATATCACCAGCTTCGATTTTGTCACCTTCATTAACCATGATGTGAGCACCTACCGGCATGTTGTATGCTTTCAATGTTTCTTTGCCACTTACAACGCGGATCATTGGGATCTTTGTTTTATCACGACTATCGATTACTACTTTCTCCTTAAAGCCTGTTTGCTCATCAGATTCTTCTTTTACGGTTACACCTTCTTCGATGAACTCGTAACCGATTTTACCTGCTACTTCAGAAATGATTACTGCGTTGTATGGATCCCACTCACAAATAAGCTGACCTTTTTCAACAACATCACCATCTTTCTTATAAAGTTTAGATCCGTAAGGAATGTTATTAGATTCAAGAATTGCTTTTGTATTTGGATCAATGATTCTCATCTCTCCAGAACGTCCAATTACAACTTCTGTTTCTTCACCTTTCTTACCATGAACTAAACTACGTACTTCTTCAAATTCAAGAATTCCACGGAACTTCGCTTCGAACTTAGATTCGGTAGCACCTTTCGCGGCAACCCCTCCGACGTGGAACGTACGAAGTGTAAGCTGTGTTCCTGGTTCTCCGATTGATTGTGCAGCAATAACACCTACAGCTTCTCCTCGTTGAACCATTCGGCCCGATGCAAGATTTCTTCCGTAACATAATGCACAAACTCCTTTCTTCGATTCGCATGTAAGTACAGAACGAATTTCCACCATTTCTATTGGCGACTCTTCGATAATAGTAGCTACATCTTCATTGATTTCTTCTCCTGACTTAACAAGTAATTCACCTGTTTGTGGATGATATACATTATGCACAGAAACGCGACCAAGAATTCTGTCGTAAAGACTCTCTACAACTTCTTCTTGATTCTTTAATGCAGTCATTGACAATCCACGTAAAGTACCGCAATCTGGTTGATTGATGATTACATCTTGTGCTACATCTACCAAACGACGAGTTAAGTAACCAGCATCTGCTGTCTTTAATGCTGTATCGGCAAGACCTTTACGAGCACCGTGAGTTGAAATGAAATACTCAAGAATTGAAAGACCTTCCTTAAAATTAGAAAGAATCGGATTCTCGATAATCTCACCACCTGTAGAACCAGATTTTTGTGGCTTAGCCATCAATCCTCTCATTCCACCTAACTGGCGAATCTGCTCTTTCGAACCACGCGCACCAGAATCAAGCATCATATAAACTGCATTGAATCCTTGCTTATCAGTCGACAATTGTTTCATCAAAATATCTGTAATTCTAGAGTTTGTTCTACTCCAGATATCGATAATCTGATTGTAACGCTCGTTATTGGTAATGAAT
>JANPGA010000362.1:0-1503 GCA_031423735.1 Bacteroidota bacterium
TAAGTATGGTTAGTAAATTAGCTCCCGTGCGCCTTGCCTCTTTAATGATGGGAACATGGTTTTTGGCAAATGCGGTTGCGAATAAATTTGCAGGAACATTAAGTGCTTTAATTCCTCCGGGAGCTGGAGAAGCTCCTGCTGAAGCTGGTGCTAAAATTCCAAGCTTTTTAGGAATCGAAATATCAAACTTATTTATTTTCTTCTGTGTATTTATCGTTTTAAGTGGGGTAGCCTCTTTAATATTACTTGCACTTTATCGTAAATTAATGAAGATGATGCATGGAGTTAACTAATTATTGAAATTTATAAAAGGAAGCCCTGAAGTCATCGTATTTCAGGGCTTTTTTTATAAAAAGTTGGTAAAATCTAATTTAAACTCTTACTTTGAGCATCATAGAATCCATTTAAACAAATCCATATGACCTTAGACGAAATACAAGATTTTAAAGGGAAATATCCAAAACAACTTTGGTATCTTTTTTTCTCAGAAATGTGGGAACGGTTTTGTTTTTATGGAATGAGGGGAATGCTGACCGTTTTTATGGTAAGTCAATTATTGATGAAAGAAGATGTTGCCAATCTACAATACGGAGCAACTCAAGCGTTTGTTTATGCATTTACTTTTATTGGTGGATTGTTTGCAGATAAGATTTTAGGATTTCGAAAGTCGTTGTTTTGGGGTGGATTATTAATGATAACTGGAAGTTGTATTTTAGCTTTTGATCCTCATCAATTTTTCTTTTTAGGAATTAGTTTTACAATTATTGGAACAGGTTTTTTTAAGCCCAACATTTCGACTATGGTTGGTGCTTTGTATCATAAGAATGACAGTCGTAGAGACGCTGGTTTTTCATTATTTTATGCAGGGATTAATGTAGGAGCCTTACTTGGCGGATATGCATGTATTACCATCGCAAAAAGTTATTCGTGGAATTTAGCTTTTGGGTTGGCTGCTATTGTGATGACTATAAGTTTAGTAACCTTTATATTCACACAACGAACAATGGGCTCCATTGGATTATCACCAATAAAACCACAAGAAGGTAAAGGCAAAAGTTGGTATGAATACGCTGTATATATTGGATCACTTTTAATCATTCCAATAATTATGGTGATGGTTGCAAAATCAGAATATACGGATTGGTTTATGTATATAATTGGACCATGTACCTTGATTTATCTTTTTTACGAAATGTCGAAATGTACTGTTGATGAGCGAAAAAAGTTAATGGCTGCATTAGTTTTCATCGTGTTTTCAATTTTGTTTTGGGCATTTTATGAGCAAAGTGGCGGATCATTAAGTTTATTTGCGGCCAACAATTTAAATGATCATGTTGCAGGAATTAAATTAGATCCTAATGGAGTAAATAATTCTTCGAATGCATTGTTTGTGATCATCTTTGCCCCGTTACTTGGTTTACTTTGGGTTTGGATGAGCAAGAAAAAGATCGAACCTAATACCTTAGTTAAATTCGGTTTAGGATTTTTGTTTTTAGCTGCAGC
>JANPGA010000363.1:0-3242 GCA_031423735.1 Bacteroidota bacterium
GTCAATCTTTTGTTATTCTCTTCATTTAAGGATATGCTAAACGATTTAAACATTAAAGCCGCAACAAAGGGATGATCATTTAAAATAATTTCTTCATGGCGAATACTACTTGGTGTATAACCATCATGTTCAAGTGCTAACCCAAATTTATTTTGGCCTTCCTTAAATTTAAATAGCAATTTGTTTAATGGATTATTTTTAAATCTTGCATTTACTATTTCTAAATTAATTCCTTGTGTATAGTATTGGTCAGTAGCTGTAAAAAAATCATTATCGTAACTAAATCGAATATAATTATTCTCATTAACTGATCTGAAAATCGCCGTATTGTCTATAGCTTGAGAAATAATTAATTTAGGAATGAAAAGGATAATAATCAGTAGCCATGAGTTTTTATTGTTCATGGTACTACTTACGAATTAATTTGGATCTTGGATTTAATTTATTGAAATAGATGATATCCAAATTATTTTAGTGCATTTTGTTCTTAAGCTAGTATTAATTTACCTAGAATTCTATTTAAGCTAAATAATTTAATTTTTAATAAATTTAAGAGTTTGTCCCTTTGATTGAATCAGATAGATTCCTTGTGGAAGATCATCTAAATTAAGACTTATTTGATTTAATTTTTTTGATCCAAAATTAAGGATTTTTAAAACTTTACCAGTATAATCTATAATTTGAATAATTCCAGTAGGAGGGTTTAATATATTAATTATCTCATGAGTTGGATTAGGGTAAACTAAAGATTGGTTTTCCGTGATCGTGTAATTTGATAAACCACTTGTTACATTTAAAGTGGTTGAATAAGTATTGTTTAGGTTTCCTGCGCTATCAAGTGCTACAGCAGAAGGAATACTCAATGTTAATGGTCCAATTGCCAAAGGTGTTAAGTTTAATGAATAATTTACTAGAATATTATCTGAAGTAAATGAGTTTAGAGTTGCATTTGTTAAGTTTATTTCGGATGAATTGAATCCTATAACTGTTTCATTAAATTGAATTGTTGAGTTGAAATTTATTCCAGGCAAATAGGGGCCAGGCGCAGAATTGAGAGTTGCAAAAGGATTCTCTGTATCCACAACAAGATTTTTGCTGCCGCCCAATGAATTTAAACTTGAAACAATTGGTAATGTTAATTGCGCAATATTTGAATTTAAATCATTAATTGTTCCACTTATTAATTGTAAGGAATTTATCGTTGCGTAATTTAAATCAGGATTATTTTCTCCAGTTAATATTACATATCTGTAATTTAAAATGTTTGTACCACTACCACTGATGAAATTTGCTGTTCCGCCACTGTTTAAACTGATACTGGAATTTCCTGAAGCATTAACCTCTTCATTAAAGATTACCGAAATCATTAATGTGTCATTTGCATTATAATATCCATTAGGCATCGATGAAGTAACCTGTAAAACTTTTGGGGCTTCTGTATCAAATGCAATTCCACTTAAATTGATAATATAGGTAGCTTCATTAGGATCATTGTTTAGAATAGTTAGTATCGCTGATTTATTTCCAATAGAAGTCGGTTTAAATCTTAAACTAAATGAAGTTGTTGAACTTGCATTGATTGTTCTGTCTGTTGAAATGGTGTCAATTGAAAAGTCGTTAGGATTTGCCCCACTAAGTGACATTATATAATTTCCTGTTAGTTGCAACGTACCGATTCCTGAATTTTCAATAGTGAAATTATTTTGAGTAGTTGCAAATTGATTTGTTGGTGAAAATATGAATGTTCCATTTGAAGGAATTGAAACAGCATTCTCAAGGATATCAATTTCTGAATCTGTGCCACCATTTATGGTAAAGCTAAAGCCCTTTTTAGCAGGATCGCTATTAGGAATTGTAATTGTCGCAGTTCGAATTCCTGTTGCTGTTGGAATAAAATTTATTGAAAAAGTAGTACTTATTCCTTCTTCTAGTGAAGAAGCTGTTGTGTTTTGCGTTATAACAAAATCGGATGCATTCGCTCCTGAAATAACAATTTTAGGTGAATTTGTTAGAAATAGTTTTATATATCCGTTGTTAGAAATAGTAAATGTTTTATTACCACTACTACCTCCAACAGCAATAGTTCCAAAATTATAAACATCTCCAGAGTCAATTTTCAATGTTGCTTGTTTTAAAAGAAATGATGTTTCTAGGTTGTTATATTTAATATTTACTAAGCTGCTAGCTGTTGGGCAATTCATAATTTCTTTTGAGTTGTTTCTCATGTCGAAATCACAATAATAATCAATTATTCCTGTAAGAAGTGGTTTGCCATTTTTGTCAATACTTATTCCAGTCATGCAATCATATAATCCTAGTATTTGAAAGCCATAAGCATAAAGGTAATTTCCACTTGAATCAGCAATTGCTAAGTAAGAATCATATCCAGACCATCCACCTTGATAGCCCCATGTATTTAATGTTTTTCCTAAAAAATCAGCAGCATATTGATCGTAAGTACCAACAAAATAAATTCTTGATTGAGAATCTAATGCTAATTCATGGACTTTATGATAACCATAATTGGTGATGGATCCACCTCTTCCGCAAGATTTTGCAAAACGATATCCTCCATTAGAATCGTATCCTGCAATAAATATATTCGTATTAAAATGATTAGTATTATTAAGGGAATTGACTGGAGCGTCAGGATTAAAATCGAAAAGTGAAGCAAATACTCCGCAAATAAATATCCGATTTTGATTATCAACTTTGATATCAGAAATTAAATCTACAGAATTGGGATTGCTATTTGTTCCTTGCATTTGTTTTGCAAAAATATAATCTCCTGCACTATTATATTTTGCAATAAAAAATGAAGTATGTGATATTGAAGTAAAAGATTGTACTCCAATTCCTGGATCCAAATCAACAGTGCTACTAAATTTTCCTGCTAAATAAATGTTGTTATTCTTATCAGTAGTTACGGCTAGTTGTTTTTCTTTCCATGCTCTAGTAAATCCTTGAAGTGTGTTAAATGGTTTCGCATAAATAAGTACACCTGAATTTGTGTATTTAGCAAAAAATGCATTGCCAGCGGTAACACTTGTTACTAGTGATATGCCAGGGCCTGGATCAAAATCTACGGTGCCGCGAAATGAACCTGTAATAATTAAATCATTATTTTGGTCAATACTAATGCCTGTTATAAAATCAGAAGCTTGAAGAACTCCTGTTCCATAAACATCAAGTGCGTTACCAATTTTTATAGACCATAGATAATTTCCATTTGGATCATATTT
>JANPGA010000364.1:0-18051 GCA_031423735.1 Bacteroidota bacterium
GTGGAAGATTAGTTGTGATAAGTTATCATTCATTAGAAGATAGAATGGTTAAAAATTTTATCAATACAGGAAATATTGCTGGGGAACTAAACAAAGATTTATATGGTAATGTAATTGGTTTAAAATACAAAGCACTTACACGTAAGCCAGTTGAACCATCCGAATCAGAGGTATTAAAAAATCCGCGCTCAAGGAGTGCTAAAATGCGCATCGCCGAAAAAATATGAATCGCATAAAACAAGCAGAGGTTGAGCAAGAAGAAAAAATTGTTAAACCTATTAAGGAGAAAACGGGTGAAGGAATGGCGCGTAAATTCATTAATGGAATTAATGTTTTCAGCTATTTTGATCGTAAGTCGATTATTCATTTTATGCCTTTTGTTTTCTTTTTAACAGCATGGGCAATTGTTTATATAGCCAACAGTTTTATTGCCGAGAAAACTATTCGTGACATCGATAAAACAGAGCGTGATTTAAAAGAGTTAAGATCAGAGTTCATTACTGCAAAATCTGAACTGATGTATCGAAGTAAACTTTCAGAAGTTGCAACAGCAATTCAGTCGCAAGGGTTGAAAGAAGCTAGAATAGCACCTAAGAAAATTCTTTTAAAAAGGAGTACTCGTTCAGATGAAAATTAATCAGTACAAAATTTAAGTTAAGTAAATAATTAACAGCAAAGTTCAACATCACAATTCAATGGCTGAAAATAAAAAAGATATCTTATGGAGAATTTACCTCGTATTTTGTGGGTTTATTCTATTTGGTATTGCCATATTAGGAAGGGTGGGTCATCTTCAGTTTTCGGAAGGTGAATACTGGAAAAGAAAAGCAGATAGCTTAACCCTGAAGTATCAAAATATTGAACCAATGCGCGGCAATATTTATGCATGCGATGGAAGTTTATTAGCTACTTCGCTTCCACGATATGATGTGCATGTTGATATGGTAGCAGCAGGAAAGGATAAACAAATGTTTAATGATAAAGTTGATTCATTAGCATTAAATCTTTCTCAATTATTTAATGATAAAACAAAAGGTGAATACAAAAGAATTTTAAAGGAAGCTAGAAAGGATGGTGAAAGATATTTTCTGTTAAAAAGAAATATTTCATTTAAAGAGCAAAAAGCATTACGCTCGTTTCCACTTTTTAAAAGAGGAACCAACAAAGGTGGTTTAATTATGACGCAGTTAAGTCGTCGTGAGAAACCTTTTCGTTTGCTTGCTAATAGAACCATTGGCTATAAAATGGAAAACAAGCAAGTAACACCCGTTGGAATTGAAGGTGCTTTTGATGCTCATTTACGAGGTGTTAAAGGAAAGCGATTAATGCAAAGAATTGCAGGTAATGTTTGGAAACCTGTAAACAACGACAATGAAATTGAGCCAATGGATGGTAGTGATGTTGTTACAACCATCGATTTAAATCTACAAGACGTTGCTGAAAATGCACTCATGAAGCAATTGGAATTAAACAAAGCCGATATGGGTTGTGCGATTCTAATGGAAGTTAGCACAGGGCATATAAAAGCAATCGCCAATCTAAAACGAGTGGGTGATGATTCATATAATGAAGAGTTCAACTATGCTATCGCTCAAGGTACAGAACCTGGATCAACTTTTAAGTTAGCTTCCTTAGTAGCAGCAATAGAGGATGGGTATGTTGATTTAGATGATCAAGTGGATACTTATGGCGGGGTGATGAATCTTGCTGGTGGCATAAAAATGCGTGATTCACATGAAGGCTTGTTTGGAAAAATGACGGTTAAGGATGCTTTCGCACATTCATCGAACGTTGGTATCTCCTCTTTGATAATGAAATATTATTCAAAGAATCCTCAAGCGTTTATAAATAGATTGAAGTCATTGCACATTGCAGACACACTTAATTTGCAAATACCTGGCGAAGCATACCCACGTATAAAAAATACTACCGACAAAGATTGGTCGAAGATTTCGTTGCCATTTGTTTCTATCGGTTATGAATCTCGAATTTCTCCAATGCAATTGTTGACTTTTTATAATGCAATAGCAAATAATGGTAAAATGGTACAGCCTCTTTTTGTTCAGGAAATAAGAAATAAGGGACGATTAGTGAAAAGCTTTCCAACAAAAGTAATTGCTGAATCTATTTGTTCGATGCAAACCATTAAAAAGGCAAAGTTATTACTTGAAGAAGTTGTTTTAACTGGAACAGCTATTCAATTAAAAAAATCGCAATTTACGATAGCAGGAAAAACTGGAACGGCACAAATTGTACAAGGAAATGGTTATAATAAAACAAACTATCAAGCATCTTTCGCTGGATATTTTCCTGCCGATAAACCGATGTATAGTTGCATTGTAGTAATCTACTCTCCGGGCATTGGTGGTTACTACGGAGCAACAGTAGCATGCCCAGTATTTAAAGAAATTGCCGATAAGGTTTATGCATTAAATATTGATATGCATGAAGAATTAGTTCGTTCTGCTGATTCACTTTATGCTGGAATGCCAAAGGTTAAAGCTGGAAGAACTAGTCCAACAGTTTTGGCAGAAAAAAAATTGGAAATTCCACATAAAGCTCCAGAATCAGGATGGCAAACATCAAATAACGAAGAACTTATTCCTAGTGAAGATAAAATTCCAAATGTTGTTGGAATGGGATTACGTGATGCGTTGTATTTATTAGAAAGTCAAGGATTGCAAGTAAAACCTGTTGGAAGAGGAGCTGTTATTCGTCAATCCATTAATCCAGGTTCTTCTTTGCAAAAAGGTCAACAAATAATTATTGAATTAGGATAATGAAAGTATTAAAGGACATACTCTACAAAAGCGGAATTGAAGAGGTAGCAGGTTCAACATCTGTTACCATTGAATCAATTTGTTTTGATTCGCGCAAAGCCGAGGAGGGTACTTTGTTTATTGCTGTTCGCGGATTAAAAAGTGATGGACACCATTTTATTAATGAAGTGATTCAAAGAGGTGCTATAGCCATTATATGTGAAGAGTTACCTTCTGATTTAAAAGAAGGGATTACATATATTCGAGTACGGGATGCATCAATAGCATTGGCTTTTGTATGTGCTAATTTTTACGATAATCCTTCTTCTAAACTTAAACTAGTTGGTATAACAGGTACCAATGGAAAAACTACAACGGTAACATTATTACATAGCTTATTTACAAAATTGGGCTATAAAGCAGGATTACTTAGCACCGTTCGTAATTTAATAATTGAAGCTGAAGTTGCGGCCACTCACACTACACCAGATCCATTGCAACTTAATCTTTTGTTAGCCAAAATGGTGGAGTTGGGATGTACGCATTGTTTTATGGAAGTAAGTTCTCATGCAGTTGTTCAACAACGTATAACAGGATTGCAATTTGCAGGAGCCGTATTTACAAATATTACGCGTGATCATCTAGATTACCATAAAACTTTTGAAGCCTACATAAGTGCCAAAAAAGGTTTTTTTGATATGTTGGATGAAAATGCTTTTGCATTAATTAATGCTGATGACCGTAACCATAAAATGATGGTTCAAAATACAAAGGCAAATGTTAAAACTTTTTCAATGAAAAGCGTTTCTGATTTTAAAGTTCGAATAATTGAAAATAATTTTTCAGGATTATTATTGAATATTGATAATCAAGATGTGTTATGCAGATTGGTAGGAAGTTTTAATGCATACAATTTATTGGCTGTTTACGCTTCAGCAGTTTTATTGGGTGAAGAGAAATTAAATGTACTTACAACACTTAGTAGTTTGAACGCACCTGAAGGACGTTTTCAATTTATTTCAAGTGCTAATGGAGTAATTGGAATTGTAGATTATGCACATACACCAGATGCTCTTGAAAATGTACTATTAACTCTAAAAGATATTCGCACTGGAAATGAGCAGGTGATTACGATTGTAGGATGTGGAGGAGATAGAGATACTGGCAAACGCCCACAAATGGCAGCTATTGCTTGTGAATATAGTAACAAAGTTGTTTTAACTTCTGATAATCCAAGGAGTGAAGATCCTGCTTCAATTATTGAAGAAATGCAAAAAGGTGTTCCACCTCAACATTATCGCAAAACATTATCAATAACCGATAGAAAGGAGGCCGTTAGAACTGCTTGCGCCTTGGCGAAACCTGGTGATATAATTTTATTAGCAGGAAAGGGACATGAAAAATATCAAGAAATAAAAGGTGTAAAATATCCTTTTGATGATTTAGAAATCTTGGAAGAATCATTTCAATTAAGTTAACACGATGCTATATTATTTATTCAATTATTTAGATAGAGTTTACGACTTGCCAGGAGCAGGATTGTTTAGATTTTTATCATTCAGAGCAGCAATGGCAATTATTACTTCGTTAGTAATTACTTTGTTTCTTGGAAAATATATTATTCGTTTGCTGCTAAAACTTCAAGTTGGCGAAACTGTTCGTGATTTAGGTCTAGATGGACAAAAGGCAAAACAAGGAACCCCAACAATGGGAGGTTTAATAATTCTTGCTGCTATTTTAATTCCAACTTTGTTGTTTACCAAATTAGATAATGTTTATATTATCATCATGCTCATTTGCACAATTTGGTTAGGCTTAATTGGGTTCTTAGATGATTATATAAAAGTATTTAAAAAGGATAAAGACGGTTTACGAGCAAAGTTTAAGGTGATTGGTCAGATTGGATTAGGGATAATCGTAGGTTCAATTTTGTTTTTCAATTCCAATGTGGTAGTTCGCGAGAAAATCGCAAATCGAAATATTACTATTAGTCAACAAAGTAATTTGATTGATGATGTTCGTGAATCAGAAGGTGTTTTGTTTAAACGCGAAAATGAAAAATCAACTAAAACTACTATTCCATTTTTGAAGGATAATGAATTTGATTATGCCTCATTAACTTCATGGGCAGGTGAAAATGCTATTTGGTTATTACCAATAGTATTTATTGGAATAATCACTTTAATTATTACGGCAGTATCAAATGGTGCAAATATTACAGATGGAATTGATGGTCTTGCTACAGGAACTTCTGCAATTGTAGGAACAACACTAGCAGTTTTTGCATACGTATCAGGTAACTCAGTATTTGCTGATTATTTACATATCATGTATTTACCAAACGTTGGTGAATTAATGGTGTTTATGAGTGCATTCGTTGGAGCATGTGTTGGGTTTTTATGGTATAACTCGTATCCCGCTCAAGTTTTTATGGGGGATACTGGAAGTTTAGCACTAGGAGGTATTATAGCAGCATTTGCTGTGGCAATTCGTAAAGAATTGTTAATTCCAATTATCTGCGGAATTTTCTTAATCGAGAATGTTTCTGTAATGATGCAGGTAAGTTATTTTAAGTATACGAAAAAAAGATTTGGTGAAGGAAGAAGGATATTCAAAATGTCGCCTTTACATCATCACTATCAAAAGTTAGGATACCACGAATCAAAAATAGTTACACGTTTTTGGATTGTTGGGATTATGCTTGCAATTCTAAGTGTTGTTACATTAAAATTGCGATAGATCAATCTATAGGAAAATTAGAAAATGAATACCAATAAAAAAATAGTAATTCTTGGCGCTGCTGAAAGTGGTGTTGGATCTGCTATCCTTGCGCATAAGCTAGGGTTGGAAGTTTTCGTTTCTGATTTAGGCAAGATTGCTGATAAATATAAAAAAGAATTACAAGATCGTAATATAGAATTTGAAGAAGGTCATCATACTGAATCGAGAATTCTTGCTGCTAACGAAGTAATTAAAAGTCCTGGTATTCCTGAGAAAGCTGCAATTATTAAGGCTCTTCACAATATTAATGTTCCAGTTATTTCGGAAATTGAATTTGCAGGAAGATATACCAATGCTAAGAAAATTTGTATTACCGGAACGAATGGTAAAACAACAACAACATTACTAACGTATCATATTTTGCAAAAGGCAGGATTAAATGTTGGATTGGCAGGTAATGTTGGAAAAAGTTTTGCATGGCAAGTAGCAGAAGAAGAATTTGATTTTTATGTTTTAGAATTAAGCAGCTTTCAATTAGATGGATGTTTTGACTTCAAAGCTGACATTGCTATACTCACTAATATTACTCCTGATCATTTAGATCGTTACGAATACCAATTACAGAATTATATTGACTCTAAGTTTCGAGTACTTCAAAATCAAACAAGTTCAGATGCATTTATTTTTTGTGCTGACGATCCTCTTACTGTTGAGGCATTAAAGAAAAAAAAATTAAGTATGCAATGCCATTCTTTTTCAATAAAGCAAAAGGAAGGGATGGATGCTTATGTAGAAAACGACCAACTAACCATTCTAACCAATAACCAAACCCTAACTATGTCGATTCACGATCTGGCCTTAACAGGAAAACACAACCTGAATAATTCAATGGCTGCAGGAATTGCGGCGCGAATCCTTGAAATCCGCAAAGATGTAGTTCGAGAAAGTTTTTCCGACTTCGAAAACATTGAGCACCGACTTGAATTTGTAAATTCAGTTCATGGAATTGATTTTATCAACGATTCAAAAGCAACCAATGTAAATTCTACGTGGTACGCATTAGAAAGCATTAGTAACCCAGTAATTTGGATTGCTGGTGGTGTAGATAAAGGAAATGATTATTCTATCCTTACCGAATTAGTTCAATCTCGTGTTAAAGCAATTATTTGTTTAGGCGTTGATAATAAAAAAATCATTGAAGCTTTTAAAGATATTGTTCCAGTAATTATTGAAACAGCATCTGCTGAAGAGGCGGTTCAAGCTGCATATCGTTTAGGTAAAAAAGGTGATAATGTTTTATTATCACCAGCTTGTGCAAGTTTTGATTTATTCGAAAATTACGAAGATCGTGGTCGTAAATTTAAAGCAGCAGTTAGAACACTTTAATATTAATTTCAGTAATTTAATCTCAACACAAAGCATATGACTTGGCTGGAAAGTTATTTTAAAGGTGACCGTACTATCTGGTTGATCGTAATCTTACTATCGATCCTCAGTACGCTAGCCGTTTACAGTTCTACTGGAACATTGGCTTATAAATACCAATCAGGTAATACTGAATATTATTTATTTAAGCATTTTATTATTTTAGTTTTTGGTTTCGGTTTAATGTATGCGGGCCACTTGGTAAAGTATACTTTCTATGCAAGAATTTCTAAAATTGCTATCATCTTAGCGGTGCCTTTATTATTGCTAACCTTATTGATGGGTAGCAATATAAATGATGCTAGTCGTTGGTTAACATTACCAATTGTAAATTTATCTTTTCAAACTTCGGATTTTGCAAAGGTGGCATTGATACTTTATATCGCTCGTGTTTTATCAAAGAAGCAAGATATTATTAAAGATTTTAAAGGTGCATTTGTTCCCGTAATGATTCCTGTTGTTTTAGTTTGCGGACTAATTTTACCAGCAAATTTCTCAACATGTGCAGTGTTGTTTACTACCTGTTTGGTGATTATGTTTATTGGTAGAATTAACATGAAATATATTTTATCGCTAGTTGGTATTGGTGTTCTTGCTTTCAGTTTATTTTTACTTGTAGCCTATTTAACAGGTTATGAAGGTCGAATTAAAACATGGCAAGCAAGGATTGAAAATTTTCAAGCTGGAGAGGCTGATGGGAATTATCAAGTTCAACAAGCAAAAATTGCTGTAGCAACTGGAGGGATTTTAGGTAAAGGTCCAGGTAATAGTTCTCAACGTAATTTTCTTCCACATCCTTATTCTGATTTTATTTTTGCAATCGTAATTGAAGAGTATGGATTTTTAGGAGGAGCTATTGTTTTGTTTTTATACTTATTACTTTTCTATCGAGCTATTCAAATAGTAAAACGAACGGAACGTGCATTTGCTGCATTAATAACTATTGGATGTGCTTTTAGTTTAGTATTTCAAGCATTGATAAATATGGCAGTAGCGGTAAATTTATTTCCTGTTACTGGTCAGCCATTGCCAATGCTAAGTATGGGAGGAACTTCAATTTGGTTTACCAGTTTAGCATTAGGAATTATATTGAGTGTAAGTAGTGAATTGGAAAAATCTGAAACGGAAGAGGAGGAAACAATTGCCATCGCATAAAAACATACGCGTAATAATAAGTGGAGGAGGAACAGGTGGTCACATCTTTCCTGCAATTGCTATTGCAAATGCTCTTAAAGCATTTGATCCATCTATTGAATTATTATTTGTTGGTGCTTATGGAAAAATGGAGATGGAAAAAGTTCCTGCTGCCGGTTTTAAAATTGAAGGATTACCAATTGCAGGTATAAAACGTGAACTTACTTTTTCAAATTTATCTTTTCCTTTAAAACTGATACGCAGTTTGAACAAAGCAGCATCCATTATAAAAAAATTTCAACCAGATGTTGCTGTTGGTGTAGGCGGATATGCAAGTGGACCATTATTGTTTATGGCTTCTCGGCAAGGTGTTCCATCTTTAATTCAAGAACAAAATTCATTTCCAGGAATTACAAATAAAATTTTATCGCGCAAAGCAAAAAAAATATGCGTAGCTTATGAAGGGATGGAAAATTTCTTTCCAAAGGATAAAATTGTTTTTACAGGAAACCCTGTTCGTGAAGATATTAAAGCAATAGATGGCAAAAAAGAAGAGGCTTTAAAGTTTTTTAATTTGGATGGGAATCGTCAAACTATTTTAGTTGTTGGAGGTAGTCAAGGAGCTCGAAGTATAAATAAGGCCATATTACCAGGATTATCAAAAATTGCAGATGCTGGTGTTCAATTGATTTGGCAAACAGGGAAAAGTTTTCTGCCAGAAGCAAAGGGTGCAATTGAAAAATTAAATACCTCTTCATTAAAAGCGTTTGATTTTATTAGCAGAATGGATTTGGCATATGCATTGGCAGATATTGTTGTGGCAAGAGCTGGAGCAAGTACTGTTTCTGAATTATGTATTGTAAAAAAACCAGCAATATTAGTTCCATTACCAACTGCTGCCGAAGATCATCAAACAAAGAATTGTATGTCGCTTGTTGATAGAAATGCAGCGATATTATTAGCAGATAAAGACGCTCAGGAAAAACTAATTAACGAAGCACTACTTCTTATTAACAATTTCGACTTACGTATTCAACTAGCAACTAATATTGCGCCGCTTGCTCGACCAGATGCTGCTAGCGAAATTGCACAACAGGTTTTATCATTAATAAAAAATAAATAAAATGCCGCATAACGGAATGCAAAATATTCGTTTTGTTTATCTGCTCGGAGTAGGAGGGATTGGCATGAGTGCACTTGCACGTTATTTTTTAGCAGAAGGTAAAGTTGTTGCTGGATATGATCGTACAGAAACGCCATTAACTAAAGAATTACAGAAGGAAGGTGTTCAAATACATTTTGAAGATTCAATTAATCTAATTCCATCAAATATTCAAGATCTTAATAACAAAGAAAATACATTAGTAATATTAACACCAGCAATTCCATCAACACATACTGAGTTTAATTTTTTTAAAGATCAGAATTACCAAATTGTAAAACGTTCGAAGGTTTTAGGATTATTAACTGCCGACCAATTTACTCTAGCTGTTGCTGGTACACATGGAAAAACTACTACGTCTTCCATTTTAGCGCATATACTTCATACAGCAGGAATGAACTGCACAGCTTTTTTAGGTGGAATTTCTGTAAATATTGGATCTAATTTGTTGCTTGGCAATCCTTCTAAACCAAATCATAAAGTAGTTGTTGAAGCTGATGAATTTGATCGCTCTTTCTTAGCCTTATATCCTGATTTGGCAATCATCACTTCTATGGATGCTGATCATTTAGATATTTACGGTGATCATAATCAAATGAAATCAACGTATCAAGCTTTTGCGAACCAAGTAAAGTCAGATGGAATTTTGCTTTACAAAAAGGGATTGCCATTAAATCGAATTGAAGCAACGATGATGTCCTACTCCATTTATGATTTCGAAGCTGATTATCGTGGACAAAATATTACTGTTAAGGATGGTCATTACCATTTTGATTTAGTTACTCCAGGATTTATTCTTGAAGATTTAACACTTGGTTTACCTGGTCGTCATAATGTTGAAAATGCTGTTGCTGCAAGTGCATTGGCCATCGAATGTGGTGTTGACCTTGTTTCTTTACAAGAATCTCTTGCTTCTTATTCGGGTGTAAGTCGCCGATTTGAATTTCATATTCGAAAAAATAATTTAGTTTATTTGGATGATTATGCTCATCACCCTGAAGAGTTAAGAGCAGCCATTCAATCTGTAAAGGAGTTGTATCCAAACAAAAAAATTACAGGTGTGTTTCAACCTCATTTATATTCTCGAACACGTGACTTCGTAGATGGATTTGCGGAAAGTTTAAGTTTGTTGGATAAGCTTTATCTTTTAGATATTTATCCTGCTCGCGAATTGCCAATCGAAGGTGTGAGTTCAACAATGATTTTAGATCGTGCCATTTTAAATGATAAGCAACTTATTTCAAAAGATGATTTGATTATTGAATTGGAAAAAAATAAGCCTGAGGTATTAATCACTTTAGGTGCAGGCGATATTGATCAATTAGTGCTTCCAATTACTCAAAAATTATCAGCATGAAGATGACAATTAGTCCAAAAATTCGTCGCATCCTTGTATTGTCTGCATGGGTTGTTACATCGGCTACGGTATTTACATTATTGGGTTTTGCAAATAAACGTCAAGAACAATTGCTTTGTAAGGATGTAGATATTCGTATTGATGAGACGGTAAACCATGAATTTATTGATCAACATGATATTCTTGATCTTATAAATACCAAAGGAAATGTAACAGGAAAAGCCCTCGGCGCAATCAACACTTCGTTGTTGGAAAAAATTATTTTAACCAATCCATACGTTAAGGATGCTGAAGTATATTCATCCATCGACGGAACTCTACATGCTGATGTGTTGCAGCGTAATCCAATCGTTCGAATTGTAAATATGCACGACGAGCAATTCTATATAGATCAAGAAGGAAAATTTATGCCTATTTCTACTCATTACACACCTCCAGTAATTGTAGCAAATGGATATCTTTTTAATACTTATGCGGAGATGAAAGTTCAGAATCAAGTAGCAGTTGCTGATACTTCTTCTGATTCATTGGCGGTTCCTCACATGATAAATCAGGTTTATGCTTTAGCAAAATTTATTGAAGCTGATTCATTTTGGACTGCAAATACAGAACAAATTTATGTTACTAGTTCACAAGAGTTAGAATTAATTCCTCGAATAGGAAATCACCGAATTGTAGTTGGCGATACTTCGAATCTTGATGATAAATTTAAAAGATTAATGGTGTTTTATAAGGAAGGGCTTAGTAAAACAGGATGGAATAATTATAATGTTATCAATCTTAAATTCCGTGATCAGGTAGTTTGTACCAAAATCAAATTGTAAATGGAGCATACAGGAATTATCGTAGGTCTTGATATTGGGACTACAAAAATTGCAGCGATCGTTGGTCGTCGTAATGAATTTGGCAAGGTTGAAATCCTTGGCATGGGACGTTCGGAATCGTTAGGCGTAATGCGCGGAATGGTTGCGAACATCGAAAAAACTGTTGCCTCTATTCGTGAAGCAGTTACTGAAGCGGAAGCAAAATCAGGAGTTGAAATTACAGATGTACATGTTGGGATTGCAGGCCAGCATATAAAAAGTATGCAACATCGAGGAATGATTACTCGACATGATATAAAAGATGAGATTAGTCAAAAAGATATCAATTCGATTATTGATGATATGTACAAATTGGCAATGCCTCCAGGTGAAGAAATTATTCATGTAATTCCTCAGGAGTTTATTGTTGATAATGAACAAGGAATTAAAGATCCAATAGGGATGTCGGGAATTCGTTTAGAAGCTAATTGCCATATCATAACAGGTTTAATTACTGCAGCAAATAATATTCAAAAATGTGTTGTTAAAGCAGGATTAAAAACTGTTGATTTAATTCTTGAGCCTCTTGCATCTGCAGAAGCAGTACTTACGGATGAAGAAAAAGAAGCAGGAGTTGTGCTTGTGGATATTGGTGGTGGAACTACTGATTTAGCAATTTTTCAAGATGGAATTATTCGACACACTGCTGTAATTCCTTTCGGAGGAAATGTGATTACTGAAGATATTAAAGAAGGATGTTCAATTATTCGTAATCAAGCGGAGCTATTGAAAGTTAAATTTGGTTCGGCATTATCGAAGCAAATGAAGGATAATGAAATTGTTTCTATCCCAGGATTGCGAGGAAGAGAGCCTAAAGAAATTTCCGTAAAGAATTTGGCTTCTATCATCCAAGCACGCATGGAGGAAATAGTGGAAAACGTTTATTATGAAATCAAAAGTTCTGGGTTCGAGAAAAAATTAATTGCAGGGATCGTAATTACTGGTGGTGGTGCTCAACTTAAACACATCACTCAGTTAGTGGAATATATTACGGGAATGGACACGCGCATTGGATATCCAAATGAACATCTTGGAAAAGGAATGGATGAAGTTAAAAGTCCGATGTATGCAACGGGTGTTGGTTTGGTGATAAAAGGATTAGTAGATATTGAAAAACAACGTCGCCGTTCATCCTCATTAATTCAAGATATTAATACTCCAATAGCTCCTACTGAAGAAGAGAAAAAAGGTCGCTGGTTCGACATATTCTTCAAAGGCGGGAAAGAAATATTCGGTGATGAAGGCGAAGATCAGCGTCTTTAAAAATAAAAAAGTACAAATAAATTAGCATAAAAAAATTAAAACATAACCATCATGACGCAGCAAGAATTTCCCAATCAAAAAGCTTCCTCGCTCATCCAATTCGACATTGTTAACGAAGAAACATCAATCATTAAAGTTATTGGTGTTGGAGGCGGAGGTAGTAACGCAGTAAATCACATGTATCGCCAAGGCATCAAAGGTGTTGAGTTTGTTGTTTGTAATACCGATCAACAAGCACTTGATATCAGCCCGGTTCCTTTAAAAATCCAATTAGGGCCAGGACTTACACAAGGTCGTGGTGCTGGATCTTTACCTGAAGTTGGTAAGCAAGCAGCTATCGAGAACATCGATGAACTTCGTCGTATCATGAATGCTGATACCAAAATGGTATTTATAACAGCTGGAATGGGTGGTGGAACTGGAACAGGTGCAGCTCCAATCATTGCTGGTGTAGCTCGTGAAATGGGTGTACTTACTGTTGGTATTGTTACGATTCCTTTTGCTTTTGAAGGACGTAAACGTAAACAACAAGCAGAACTTGGTTTAGAAGAAATGAAGAAAAATGTGGATGCACTTTTAATTATTTGCAACGATAAACTTCGTGATATTTACGGTAACTTGAATTTAACAAAAGCATTTGGTCATGCGGATGATGTGTTAACGGTTGCAGCAAAAAGTATTGCTGAAATCATCACTAATACCATGCATATGAATGTTGACTTTGCCGATATTCAAACAGTAATGAAAGAGAGTGGTGTTGCTATCATGGGTTCTGCTGCTGCTGAAGGAGATAATCGTGCGGTACGTGCTGCTGAGCAAGCTTTAGATTCACCGTTATTAAATGATAATCATATTGAAGGTGCACGATACATTTTGTTAAATATATCGAGTGGAAAATCAGAAGTTACGATGGATGAAGTTGGTGAAATCAACGACTTTATTCAAGCACAAGCTGGTCAAACTGCTGATATCATAATGGGAATTGGACATGATGAAACATTAGGTGATAAAGTTTCGGTAACAGTTATTGCAACTGGATTTAAAACCAATCAACAAAAAGTTACTGAATTACAAAAGCCTGAAAAAATTGTTTTCAAATTAGAAGAAGAGAAAAAATCACCTGAGCCGATTGCAGAAATTCCTTCTCAACCAGTTATCAATAATGATCCATCATCAATTTCTTTTGAATCAATAAATCCATTAGAGCCAATTTTGTTTATTCGTGATGAAGTTGTTTCAAATGACATTCAAGTTATTGATTTTGATAATGACAATGATGAAACAGTAATTGTTCACACTTTAAATGAAGTGAACTTTTATGAAACAGAAATGACTCAGGATTTAGAAGAAAGAAATTATAGTCAAACTCCAGTTTTGGAATTTCCTTCTTCTGTTGAAGAGCCTGTTGTTCGTCATACTTTAAGTAACGAAACTCCACGCGAAGAAGAAAGCATTGGATCGGCAGAAGATGAAATGTATCGTCGTTCACGTGAGCGTATAATGCGATTGAAAGAAGTGAGTTATAAAATGAGTTCACCAAATGGGTTAGCTGATTTAGAAAGAGAGCCAGCATATAAGCGTAAGAATGTTAAATTAGAAAACGTTCCAAACTCTGGCGACTCGAGTATTTCTCGTTTCACACTTTCGTTAGATGAGAAGCCTGAACTTCGTCAGAATAATTCTTTCCTTCATGATCGTGTTGATTAATTAATAAATATAAACATGGGACTGGAACAAAATATAATGGTGGAGTTGAAAGCAGCGATGTTAGCAAAAAATGAAGCTGGGCTTCGTGGATTGCGAGCAATAAAATCTGCAATCCTTCTAGTGAAAACAAGTGAAGTTGGAAAGGAGTTAACAGAAGAAGACGAGATAAAGTTACTTCAAAAATTAGTGAAGCAACGCCGTGAATCGTTAGATATCTATATTCAACAAAATCGTGAAGACTTAGCAGCAACGGAACGTCAAGAAATTGAAGTTATTGAAAAGTTTTTGCCGAAGATGATGGATGAAAGTGAGGTTCGTAAAATTGTTGAAGAAGCAATTGCAACCACGGGCGCAAAATCTCCTGCTGAAATGGGAAAAGTAATGGGAGTAGTAACGAAACAACTTGCAGGAAAAGCGGATAATAAATTAGTATCTGCTTTAGTAAAACAACTCCTAGGAGCTTAATAAAGTAATTCAATAAATGAAGAGGCTATCTTGAAAAAGGTAGCCTCTTTTTTTTTAATGTATTAGGATTGAGAATTATTAACCTTGTTCCAATTTTTAGGTAAAATTCACTGCTTACTCTACCGATCTTAAAGGCGAAACAGTGTGCTGTGATCTTGTAATAATCGTATTAAAATTAAGTGATACTGGAATTAAATATTAGTAAGTATATAAGTAATGTTATGAGTTGTAAAATCAGGATAACATGGGGTTAAAACCCCATGTTATAAAACAATCCAAACAATTTTAACTTTCAAAATTTATGTTTCTAACATGGGGTTTTAACCCCATGTTGTTTGACTATTCGAACAAAGTCAACTTTCATGAATTCATATTTCTACCATGGGGTTTTAACCCCATGGTAGAAAACTATCCAAACAAATCCACATTTATTTATAGTCTCGATTTTCAACATGAGGTTGATTAGTCAGCCTCGTGATTATGTAAAAGGCCACCAAAAAGAGGCTATCTTGAAAAAGGTAGCCTCTTTTTGGTTTTATCGACCATGCAATTTATAAAGCTAAAAATGCAATCAAGAATTCAAGTACTGTCTCTTGTTTGGCAAATTTCTATGTGTATTTGCATAACTGTTTCTGATTTAGTTTTATTATATTAGATTTATTTTTTGTTGGATCTCTTTTTTCATGGCTTGCATTAACCTGTATTTTGCTCCATTTTGAAAATAATAGCATTGAAGATGGTGAATTTAGGTAAATCGAACTTTTCAAATACAACTTTAGACTTTGAATTCAAAACATTTTATTTATCAATCTCCCCCCCCCTTTTATGTGGGGAAATAAGTTTTAAAATAACAGCAATTTTACATGATTGTTAAAAAAAAGGCAATGTGGTCCAAAACGGAATAGCTGTACTATAGTCTACTCTTTAATTAAAATATATTTGTAAAAAACAAATCTTAAAAGATGAAATCCAAATTATTTTTACTAATCGCGCTCATCGCATTTGTTCAAATTTCAAAAGTGCATGCACAAGAGGCCAACCCAAAATCCGGTTATATTATTTCATCTCAAAAATCTATCTCCAAAGCTTTGCGCGATTTGCCGGATATAGATCAACAACCATTAAATAACGATTATGAAGAATCGGAGGAAGAAACCGAATATGAGGGCGAACGCCAGGAACAACTTTATAAATTTTTTCCGAAAGATGGCTATCAATATGCCAATGATACCACCTCGATTCAACGAAAAGCTACTGCTGTTAATTCTGCTGAAACTCATGAAGCATGGATAGGACAAACAGGTAATTTAACTCCTAATGACCCTACAGGTGCTGTTGGTCCAAATCATTATGTTCAAATGGTCAACGCTACCAGTATTAGAGTATATAGTAAAACGGGCACCACGCTTCAGACTAAACAATTAGGAAACCTTTGGAGTCCTGCAACAGGTAATGCAGGTGACCCGGTAGTAATGTATGACAAGAATGCTGACCGTTGGTTTTTGGCTCAATTTGGAGGAGGAGCAGCTAACAAAATTTATATTGCTATTTCTACTTCACCGGATCCTACTGGTACTTACTTCACTTACACCTTTAATACACCCTCTTTTACCGACTATCCTAAATTTGGCATTTGGCATAATGGGTATTATATGACTTGTAATATGGTTCCCAATGCAAACCCTCAAATTGTTTATGCATTTGATAGAGCCGCAATGTTGACAGGAACTTTTAATGCGCGAGCGGTGTATTCTTATTACTCACCACCGCGCCCATCCGGATTATACTGTGGATTACCCGGTGACGCTGCTGATACAGACCTGCCTCCAAGTAATATTCCATGTCCAATATTTAGCTACGAAGACAATGGATGGGGTGCCGGATATTTTGACCGGGTAAATATCTATCAAATGTCTGTTGATTGGGTACCGACTATTCCAACCTCATCTATCAGTTTGGTGGCAAACATTAATACTTCAGCTTTTGATGCATCACCTTCTAATTGTCCTCAACCTAATACCGCAAAACAGGTGGATGGAAATGCAGGCTTTTTAATGTTTCGTGCATCGTGGAGAAATCTATCAACCGGTAGAAGCGTTTTATTAAATTGGAGTGTAAAAATAAGTGCTACACAGCGAGCCATAAAATGGTGTGAATTGAGGCGAAGTAACTCCACCAATACATGGAGTCTGTACCAGGAGGGAATTTATGCTCCTGACAATTCTACCCGATGGATGGGCAGCATCGCAATGGATCAAAATGGCAGTATTGGTATAGCCTATACCAAAACAAATGCAACCAATATTAACCCGGGCATTTATTATACCGGCAGGCGGGTTTGCGACCCGTTAGGTACCTTTCCTGTTACTGAATTAGTAGCATTTCTGGGTACTGGTAGTAAAACTTCAAACAGCAGGATAGGTGATTACAGCCAGCTTACTTTGGACCCTGCAGATGGAGTCACATTTTGGTACACTGGAGAATATATTGGTGGTTCTGGTAGCACAGACACAAATGGCATTAATCGAACCGGAATTTTTTCCTTTCAGATTTCACCATGCAATCACCCTGATATTACCATTTCCAGTACACAACCAACTGTTTGTAAAGGCACTAATATTCAATTTTCATCTGTCATTGCCAATGGAGGAGCCTCGCCAATTTATCAATGGTTACTAAATGGTCAGCCTTTAGCCAGTGCAAATGCTTCTACCTTCTCATCCACAACTCTTCCCTCGGGTGCGGTCATTAAATGTGTATTGACATCGAGCTTAACAGGATCTGTAAATGTAAGGGATACATCCAACGGTATCACCATAACCATCAATGAAAATAACTCTGTTACATCAACCATTGTTAATCCTTCTACAATTTGTAAGGGACAAACAGTAAACTTGATTGCCAACACCAGCTATTGCATACCTACCTATTCTGCGGGCACAAGTAATGGAATTTATATCAGTAAAATAAGATTAGATGGCAATAGTGATTCCATTAGCAATTACAGTGGCGCATCAGGATATCCCTATTACACGTTTTATAATAGTGGCGCCAATGTAACAACTACAGTAACTCCTGGAAATTCCTATTTTATTCGGGTAGAAGCCAACCCTCCCACCACCAATAATGCTCACGTTGCATTTTGGATTGATTACAATCATAATAATACATTTGAAGCAACAGAAAAACTTGGTC
>JANPGA010000365.1:0-7789 GCA_031423735.1 Bacteroidota bacterium
TTAGTGGATCTCTTTATTTATTAGCGATAAAATCTCTCTTTATGGTCGATCTTTTATGGCTAGGGCCGATTACTCCAATAGGTGGTCTTTGTTTTATGATTGCATGGTTATGTTTGTTCTTGTCATTTTCAAAGAAAAACGCTGAGTCTCAAAATTAAAATCGTTAGTTTTGTAATTATGAAATACACACTCTTTACAATAATTCTTATTGGTTTTTTATCCTGTAAATGTTCGAAAAAAGCAACATCAGAAGTAAAGGATACCGAATCAGCTCCACCAGAAATGGTGAGTATTGCTCCGGCTGAAACAAATACTGCTGGAAACCCTTCCGATCAAGCAACTCCACCTCAAAATATTAATGATTTGAAAAAACAGTTGCCCGATACAATTCGACTTCTCATTTCCTTCATCAGTATTGGGGAAGGTACCGATCAAATGGGAATGGAAATTCTCTCTAATAACATCGAATCGTTTTTTGCTAAATATGGTAAACGACCCGCTTATATTTCAATTCCTTGGGGGCGAGAGGGTGAAGTTGACTTATTTTTTAATTTAAAAGAACTCAATTCATCTGAACAGTTGGTTTTTATAAGTAACTTACAATCAAGCTATAAAGATCATAAATTAGTTCAAATTACCGAAAACACAAAAAACCGATTTAAAAGGTAGGGATTTAGGGTTGACTTAAGCCTTTATTTTCCGTTTCTTTGCAAAAATTAGCGAATACTATGAATGAATATGGAATAAAAAACCCTAATGCTTCTCTTGCTGATTTAGGGTTAAAGAATCTTTCAGCTGCTTATTGGAATTTAAGTCCAGCAGAATTAGTGGAAGAAACTATTTTACAAGGTCAGGGAGAATTAACTGAAGCTGGAGCACTTGCAGTTGATACTGGTGAATTTACCGGGAGATCTCCAAAAGATAAATTTACAGTTGTTGATGCTGAAACAGAAAATACTGTTTGGTGGGGCGATGTAAATATCAAGTTTGATTCCGCAAAATTCGACAATCTCTATAAGCGCATGGCTGCCTATTTAATAGGTCGTGAAGTGTATGTTCGTGATAGTTACGCTTGCGCTGATCCTCGCTATCGTTTAAATGTAAGATTGGTTTCTGAGTTCCCTTGGCAAAATCTTTTCGTAAATAATTTATTCCTCCGTCCAACACGTGCTGAAATCGAAACGATGCAACCTGATTGGGTTATCGTAAATGCACCGGGCTTTTTAGCAGATCCTGCAATTGATGGAACTCGTCAGCATAATTTTGCAGCAATTAACTTTACTAAAAAAATGATTCTTATTGGTGGAACCGGATATACGGGCGAAATCAAAAAAGGAATATTTACAGTTTTAAATTATGTATTACCACAGCATAAAGGTGTGTTGAGTATGCATTGTTCTGCAAATATTGGTAAAGATGGAGATACTGCTTTATTCTTCGGTTTATCAGGAACAGGAAAAACAACATTAAGTGCCGATCCTAATCGTGGTTTAATTGGTGATGATGAACATGGATGGAGTGATGATTCCGTATTCAATTTTGAAGGTGGATGTTATGCAAAGTGTGTGAACCTAAGTAAGGAAAAAGAACCTCAAATTTTTAACGCAATCCGTTTTGGATCATTGTTAGAAAACACTGAATTTTATCCTGAAACTACAATTACTGATTATGACAATATCAGTAAGACTGAAAATACGCGTGTAGCATATCCAATTAATTTTATTGATAATGCTGTTGAACCATCTGTAGCATCAACACCTAAAAATATATTCTTTTTAACATGTGATGCTTTCGGTGTTTTACCTCCAATAAGTCGTTTGGATAATGCACAAGCAATGTATCATTTCATATCAGGTTATACTGCTAAAGTTGCAGGCACTGAAATGGGAATTACAGAACCTACTACTACCTTCTCTGCTTGTTTTGGTAAAGTGTTTCTTCCATTACATCCAGCAAAATATGCTGAACTATTAGGAAAAAAATTAAAAGATAATCCAGATATTAAAGTTTGGTTGATCAATACAGGTTGGACAGGTGGTTCGTATGGTGTAGGGTCAAGAATGAAATTAAGTTACACTCGATCAATGATCACTGCTGCACTTAATGGAGAATTAAATAACGTGGAATTTGAAGAGTTACCAATTTTCCGTTTACGTGTTCCTAAATCTTGTCCTGCTGTTCCTGCTGAAATTCTTAACCCTCGTTTAACATGGGCTGATAAATCAGCATATGATGCTAAGGCATTAGATTTAGCGGCAAAGTTTGTAAAGAATTTTGCTCAGTATGCAGATGGCGCTTCCGAAGAGATATTATCCGCAGCACCTTCAGTTCCTGAAATAGCTTAATTTATTATCAAAATAGAGAAAGGTGTAAAAACGTAATTCGTTTTTGCACCTTTGTCATGAATATACCTTTACAATGCAATTATTTTATTGCCCCAATATTTCTGGTAGTATAACTGTTCTTCCTGATGACGAAGCTCATCATATCTTTCATGTATTGCGATCTAAAAATGGAGATTTAATTCAACTCACCAATGGAAGCGGTAGTCTTTTTACTGCTCGATTAAATGAGGTTTCAAAGAAGCAAGTAACAGTTGAAATTATTGATGAAATAAAAACTAATCCTCGAAAACAGTCTCTTCATATTGGAATTGCACCAACAAAAAATATTGATCGTTTTGAATGGTTTTTAGAAAAGGCAACAGAGATAGGAATTGAAAAAATCACTCCAATACTTTGCCAGCGATCAGAAAGAAAGGAAATTAAAAATGAAAGGTTAGTAAAAGTAATTATTGCAGCAGCCAAACAATCGAAAAAATCTTTTTTTCCAAATTTGGATCCTCTCATCAGTTTCGAAAAATTTATTGCAGTAAATCATTTAGGAAATAAGTTAATTGCTCATTGTGAAGATAGTGAAAAGCTATCCTTAAATAAAAGTTTAGTAACTCCAAAGGATACACTAATTCTAATCGGCCCTGAAGGAGACTTCTCACCTCAAGAAATTAACAAAGCAATTAATGCTGGATTTCAATCTTTAACTTTAGGCGAAAATCGTTTAAGAACCGAAACGGCTGCTGTACATGCATGCTCTGGCTACGCTTTTTTAAATAGTGAATTATAAATGATTAACCAGTAAACATAATTGCATCTACCAACATAATGTTACCTTTGTGAAATGAATCGAATATTTAGAAAAAAGCTATTATTATTTGTACCTATTGTTTTTTTATTATTCAGTTTTAGATCTCCTGATCCTTCTTTAAAAATTGCATTATTAAAATATAATGGAGGTGGTGATTGGTATGCAAATCTTGAAACTTCGTTAAGAAACCTTATTTCGTTTTGCAATCAAAATTTAAATACAACCATCTCTCCCGAGCAAGCTATTGTGGATGTTGGAAGTCCAGAACTTTTTAATTATCCGTTTGTTCATATGACAGGTCATGGAAATGTAGTTTTTAATGTTCAGGAAACGCAAAATCTTCGCAATTATCTTATCGGTGGTGGGTTTTTGCATATCTCAGATAATTATGGAATTGATAAATTCATCCGACCTCAAATGAAAAAGGTTTTCCCTGAACTCGAATTCGTTGAATTGCCTTTTAACCATCCCATTTATCATCAGAAATACGATTTTCCAAATGGCTTACCAAAGGTTCACGAACATGATGGAACTGCTCCTCAAGGATTCGGATTAATGTATAACGGCAGATTAGTTTGCTTTTATGATTTCGAATGTGATTTAGGTGATGGATGGGAAGATTATGAGGTTCATAAGGATTCGCCAGAAACACATCAGAAAGCCCTGAAAATGGGTGCAAATATTATCGATTACGCCTTTAAAAACTAAATTAGGGTTTTGAATTAATATGTTAAAATTGCGGAAATTAATTTCATATTTATTGTTGGCAATTAGCCTTCAATGGATAATTCCGCATGAACTAGTTCATTCTCTCTGTAATCATCATGATACCGTTGATCATGTAAATCCTACAGATCGACTTTCTTTTGGAAATCAACATGAACATTGCTTAATTCTTGAATTGTCGGTTCCGCCGATGTCGCATGACGAATTTATTGTTGAATTTATTGCTACGTCGAAAAAATATTTCTACGAAGAATTTTTATTATTACCAATTGTATTTCCTATTCACGAAACTTTTGAATGTCGTGGTCCGCCTGCATTATTAAGTTAATTTTTTATTTGCTAAGGTTCACATTAAGTATTTTATACTTGGTTGTGTACTATTTAATTTTATTTACTTAATATTCGAAAAATGAAAAAGTACATTTATATATGTATCCAAATTATATTTTTTAGTTTTAATGCAAATGCTCAGGCTACTTTAAAAGGAAAAGTTACTGATAAGAAAGATGGTCAGCCCTTAATAGGTGCCGTAGTTTATATTGCGGATTTGCGTTCAGGTGTTGCTACCGATGTCGATGGTAATTATGAATTAAAAGGATTACCCACAAGAAAGTTTTTGGTTCAAGTAAAATTTGTTGGATATTCAACAATTAGTGAACAAGTAGATTTATCTGCAACGACTATTAAAAATTTCATAATGAATTCAGCCGTTATTGAAGCAAATGAAGTAGTGGTGACTGGCAGTGCATTTACGAGTAATAATAATCGATCAAGTTTATCAGTTGTGCCACTTGATCGAAAGGAATTGCAAGCAGTTGGTGCAAATAATATAACTGATGCAATTGCACAAGTTCCAGGAGTTTCAGGAATAAGTACTGGAAGCGCTATTAGTAAACCCGTAATCCGTGGTTTAGGATATAATCGAATTGTTACTATCAATGAAGGTCTTCGCCAAGAAGGACAACAATGGGGCGATGAACATGGGTTAGAAATTGATCAGTTTTCGGCAGATAGAATTGAAGTTCTAAAAGGACCTTCGAGTTTGTTATATGGTTCAGATGCACTAGGAGGTGTAATTAATATTTTGGAACCCATTCCTGCTCCATTGGGAGAAGTCAGAGGTGAATTTAATTCACAATACGCAACAAATAATGGACTTACTGCAAATTCTATAATGGCGGAAGGAAACCATTCAGGATTTATTTGGCGTGGAAGAGCAACCTACAAGAATGCATCCGCCTATTCATCTCCTTATGAAAGAATTTATAATTCAGGATTTAATGAGAAGGATGGCAATCTTTTGTTAGGCATAAATAGACCTTGGGGCTTTAGTCATTTGCATGCAAGTATTTATGATGCAAATATTGGTTTGGTGGAAGGTGAACGTGATTCGGCTACCTCACAATTTCTAAATTTTGCTGGCGAACTTGTTTCGAATGCAGAAGCAAATACTAGAAAACTCGATTTGCCAAATCAAAATATTCAACACCTTAAAATTTCTTCGGTAAATAGTTTCTTCATTGGTAAAAGCAATTTACGTGTTACAACTGGTTGGCAACAAAATGATCGTAAAGAATTTTCAACTTCTAAATCTGATCCTGGATTATATTTCCGATTACATACTTTTAGTTTGGACGCAAAATATTATCTGCCTGAATTGAAAGGAATCGAAACAGTTATTGGTGTCAGTACCTTGCAACAACAAAACCAAAATAGGGGAATTGAATTTCTTGTTCCAAATTATAATATGGGCGATTTTGGAGGATTTGTTTCTTTAAAGAAAAACTTTCAAGATGTAACTTTAAACGCAGGCTTGAGATATGATCAAAGAATAGTTAGTGGTGATGAACTGATTGAAGGAGCAAGTGTTTTATTTAAAGATTTTAAATCACATTTCTCAGCTATAACAGGATCTATTGGTTCAACTTGGCAATTAAGTAAATCCTTCAATGTTAAAGCAAATATTGGAAGAGGTTTTCGTGCACCAAATATTTCCGAGTTATCCGCAAACGGAATACATGAAGGTACCTTTCGATATGAAATCGGAAACTCAAAACTTAAGCCTGAAACATCGCTTCAATTTGATGCTGGTTTAGGTTATGAATCAACAAGATTTTCTGTAGATGTATCTGGCTTTTATAATTTAATAAACGATTTCATCTATTATAGAACCACGAACAATGAGCAAATTATTAGGGATGGAATTAATTATCCAGTTTATAAATATGTACAAGGTAATTCATTGTTAACAGGATTTGAAACTACTCTCGATATTCATCTTATTGATCAGTTGCATTTCGAAAATTCACTTGCTTATGTTTATGCAGTAAATAATGATACTAAGAAACCGCTTCCATTTATTCCTCCGTTGCATTTTAAAAGTGATTTAAATTATACTTTTAAAAGTATTTCAAATAATCGAATAAAGGAAACACACATTAAATTGATCCTTGATATTTATTCATCACAAGATCGTATTGATGAATTCGAAACAAAAACAGAAGGCGCAACAGTTTTAAGTGTTTCAACTGGTACCGATTTTCGAATTGGCAAGCAGTGGGCGAATTTGTTTTTACTATGTACGAATATAACTAATCAAAATTATTACGATCATTTAAGTAGGCTAAAGGATGCTGGAATTCATGCGATGGGTCGTAACGTTACTTTGGGTGTTACTATTCCGTTTGGTCTGAAATAGGATTGAGAATGGTTATTCAATTTCATTACTTCTATATTCTTATCTTCGTTGATATTCATTCATATGTTTGATTTAGAAACTAAATTCGTTATACCAACCCATGGTGGACTGGAAGATGTTCTTGCAAAGGAATTAAAGCAATTAGGCGCTCGTGATGTTCAAAGTAATTGGAGATCGGTTTCATGTACTGGAGATGCTGGCTTTATGTACAAAGCAAATTTTTGTTTAAGAACAGGCTTGTTGGTGTTAGCTCAAATAAATGAGTTTGCATTAAGTCATCAAGATGATCTACCTAAAAAGCTTGAGTTAATTGATTGGAGTAAATATTTGAATGCTGGTCAGTCGTTTAATGTAAAGTGTACTTCAACTTCTGAACTTTTCGATAATCCACAGTCTGTAATTGACTCTGCCAAGAAAATTATTTCTAGTTTTTTTCTAAGTAAGTTTAATCATTCTATTATTGAAAGTGATATCCATCCAAATGTTGAAATTCATATTTCTCTTAGCAGTAAATGTGAAGTGTTTTTAAATAGCTCTGGCGAATCTTTAGCTAGTCGAGGTTATAAAGTAAATGGTGAACATGAATCACTAGATGCATCAATGGCTGCTGGTTTAGTGATGTTGTCAGGCTGGGAATCACATCAACCATTAATTGATTTTATGTGTGGTACTGGAACAATTCCAATTGAAGCAGCACTATGGGCAGCAAGAATTCCTCCTGGCGCATTTCGCAAACAATATTCATTTGAGAAATGGAATGGATTCGATTTGGAACTTTTTAATACTATTAGAGATAAGCAAATTGAACGTATTATAAATAATCCTATTCGTGTTTTTGCCAACGATAATGATCAACGTAAAATAGAAATTGCAATTCAAAATATCTCAAACGCAGGAGTTGAAGATATGGTCACAGTCACTAATATGGATTTTAAAAATTTCGATCGTCCAGAACGAAATGGTGTGATCTTAATTAATCCGCCTTTTGGTAGTAACGACGATGAAAGCAAAGACTTCTTTAAAAGTATTGGTGATTGTTTCAAACAAAAATATGCTGGATACAAAGCATTTATTTTTACAAGTAATCCAGAAACGGGAAAGTCAATTGGCTTAAAGGCTAAACAACGAATAAAATTATTTCAAGGAAATGCTGAATGCCGTTTGTTAGGATATGAGTTGTTTGAAGGAAGTAAATAAATTCAAATTTAATTTGGTTTAGTA
>JANPGA010000366.1:0-4497 GCA_031423735.1 Bacteroidota bacterium
TATTTCTTTCATCTCCAAAAATAGACTTAAGAGGAGACTCAAAACTAACTTAATGGGTAGACATGAGATAGACAAATGATAAAACATCAGAAATTAGACCTTTTCATTACAATTACGTTACAAAACCTATAATAACTTCAAATTTTTCATTCCGAAATTATTTAAAATTTAGGGTTCTTAAATTTTTCAAAATCAATTTCCTATTTAAATATTTACTGGATATGGATAAAATCAGAAAAAAAATCAGTTTCAACAAACTAAATTAATTTTTTAACACCTTTCGAACTACTGTTGTCCCATCACTATTTATTATCTTAATAAAATAAAATCCTGAAGGTTGATTAGAAATATCAATATTTTTTGAATAATATTTTTGTTCATGAATTTTTTCTCCGATTGAAGAATAAATTTCGATTTTAGCATTTTTTAAATTTCCATTTATGGTAAAAATTCCATTGTTAGGATTTGGGGAAATTGAATAATTAGTGCTTTCAAACAAATCATTTAATCCTGTATTTATTGAAGGGATAATGCGACTGAAATAAACATCTTCTTCACCGTTTAATGTATTAGCCCATGCTAAATTTGCTCCAACATTATCAGAAACCATATCAAAATAATCACCCATCTTTAATTGGTTAGGATACCCAACATGAGGATCAAACAAATCAGAAAGTTTTTCATTTACCGACCAATTATTACCTTGATCAGTAGAATAAGAATAATAAAGTGCAGAAGAATCGGATCCTAGTGGAGCATCTCTAGTATCAAGCCAAATTACATCAATACGACCATTTGGTGCCACGGCCATAGTGCCAAACCATTGAAAATTGGCTGTAGATGCATCATCATTAATTTGAATTGGAGCTGACCAATTAAGACCATTATCAGTACTTCTTGAAAACATTATATCACCAGGATCAAATGAAGAAATACGAGCAAGAGGAGCTGTTAAATAGAGATTTCCTTGACTAATACTATTGCCCTGATCAACTTTAATATTTACTTGACCAGGTAATCCAGCAGGATTAATAGTAGTTCCATAATTTAAAATTCCATCCATAAATACAGTTGAAACACTCCAAGTAATATTTGAACCTGGTGTTTTTGCATCACTAGATCTAATTACCAATAAACTATCACTGTTTGGAGAACGGCCAGAAACAAAAAGATCACCCATATTATTTACTGTCATTGTTCCCCAAATAGGATCGCCATCAGTAAAAACACAAGGATCATAATTTAATCCAGCATTCGCTGAGCGAGTTGAATTGCCAGGAAGACAAGAAGAAAATGCTGAATTCCAAGCAGAATAAATATTTCCACTCCCCGATCCGCTTGAACGATCAATAGCCATCCATTGTTTATCACCGCCTGCAGCATCAGTTCCTAAATCCCAAGTGAAACCACCATCAGGACTTATAAATACTTTGCATAAGTAAACAGGAGAATTTGTAAGACTATTATAATAAATATTTCCTATAGCATCTACATCTAAAACAGGATCAGTTCGGAAAATGCCAGGCTCAATTACTCCAGGAAATATCCACGTTTGACCGAAATCAGATGAATATGCCATACCAGCTTGTCGAAAATTACTAGTTACATTATCAAACTGACGCCAACCTATCACCAACTGATTATGAGAAATTGAATTTACAGCAATACTGGTTTCATTTGCAGCATCACCGAGAATATTAAAACCTAGATTATCAGTATTTACTTGAGTAGTAAAAATACTGCTAGAAGGATTAGCTAATTTAAGTTTAGTATTCGATCGATAATTACTAAACTTATAGGCTGGTGACACTTTCTTATTATGAAATTCATTCGGCAAATAGGGATCACTAAATGATTCATCATGACCTTCTGATAGTTTTTTTCGCGAATCAGAAACTTGACCATAGGAAAATATTGAAATAAAAATCAATTGTGCTAAAAACAAGATAATACTAAATCGATTTGCTATCATTTTATTTAATTATTATTCAATATTTATCAAATATACATAAAAAAAGACAATATAATTTGAATTCCATACATTAAATTTTTAATATTTAATTAATTTTATAATACCGAATAATTCTGAATTAATGAACACATAAAATTACATTGATAAAATAAGGCTATTATTACCATTAGCAATTTATAATTGGACATAAATTAAAAATAAATAGTTGACATAATATGCACACATAAATTGCATCGCAAGGTTATCTATAAGGCATTTAGCAATGCCAAAATATCACTTCCGAAACGTTGAACTTTGTTTGGTCCTAATCCCTTAATATTAATTAGCGACTCTACAGTTTGCGGATTAAATTTTGCAATGTTGACTAATGTTGCATTGCTGGTTACCATATACCCACGTAAGTTTAAACGAACTGCTGTTTCATTTCGCCATTGCTTTAAGGATTCCAACCTTACTAATTCCTCACTATTTAATGATAAATCGGAATTTGGTAGTTCTTGATTGTTTATAGGCTCTGAAATAGAAATAGGAGTTTTTGCAATTAAACTTTTCATTTCTAATTTTCCCTTTCCAAACTTGGAATCCAACTCATCCATATAAATTAATAAAACAGACCAATATTTAGGAATACTTGGTATCAACTCAATTGCTGATCGACGGACTGTTACTGATTCTAAAAAAGTATTAAGCTTTTCTTGATCTGAATCAATATACTCTTCTTCTAATCTTATTTGAAACATCTTTACTTTCATCTTGAAATAGATTTGTGTATAATAATTTTGTTAATTTTTGGTAAAAATATAATTCGGCTTTCTAGATAGCCATTTTCAATTACTTATATTCGTATAAAAGTATTTGCTCCCGAATAACCACTATAAAAGATAAAGAATCCTTTTAATTTTAAATTTATTATCTTAGCTAAACTATAAAATAAGGATAAGTGTCGAAAAACATTCCAATTTACAACCTTTATAAGAAACTAAGCTCGAATTCTTGGTTTGAATTTAGTAAACTAGAGGAAAGTTACAATACATACGATGCTACATCACCACATAGGCACAATTATTTTGAATTACTTTATTTTATTGAAGAAGGTGGTGAACATGAAATAGATTTTATTTCTTATCCCATTAAAAAAAACGTACTTCATTTTGTCTCACCAGAACAGGTTCATCAATTAAGAAGAAATAAAAATGTAACTGGCTATGTATTCTCTTTTACAAGAGAATTTTATTTGGATGATCAAACAAATTTAGGTTTCATCGATAGCATC
Source organism: Bacteroidota bacterium (assembly GCA_031423735.1). Taxonomy (GTDB): domain Bacteria; phylum Bacteroidota; class Bacteroidia; order AKYH767-A; family OLB10; genus JANXSD01. The sequence continues at coordinate 3,246 of JANPGA010000366.1, forward strand.
CCTTTTTTTGACATTGCCAATCGACAGCAAATAATTAACATTGAAGATTCCATCTATCAAAAAGAAATATTAGATTCAATATTGAAAATTCAAAAAGAATATTTATCTGAAAATATAGATAAATTTGAATTAATACAAAATTATCTATCGAATATCCTAATTATATCTAAACGATTATTTAGAGAAACTAGTATTGAAAACAAATTATCATTACATAAATCTGAGATAACAAAAAATTTCAAAAAATTAGTTGAACATCATTTCAAAGATAACAAATCAGTAAGTAGTTATGCTTTATTACTAAATATTACTCCCGGTCATTTAAATGATACTATCCAAAAAGATACTGGAAAATCAGCCAGTGAAATAATTTTTGAACGACTGATATTAGAATCCAAACGACTACTTTATCATTCGCCTTTAAGTGTTAAGGAAATCGCCTTTGAATTGAATTATGATGATCCTTCCCACTTTACAAGGTTCTTCAAAAACCAAACAAATGCCACTCCAGAGCAATTTCGAAAGGAAATCCGTGAAAAGTACCATTGATGCCGCAATTTTGGTATTGTTAAAAGTATAATTGACATTTAATTTTGTAGTATTAGAAATTGGAAAATTAAAACAATTTCACTTCGTAAAAAGAACTATATTTAATCCTTTATACCATAACCTATGAAAAATTCACTTTTATTATCAATTCTCATTTTAATAAATAGTATTTGTTTTTCACAAGATTGGGAAAAAACATATGGTAGCGGATTAACTGAGTGTGGATATGCTGTTCAACAAACCTCTGATAGTGGTTTTATCGCATTAGGATCAACTAATAATTTGGGATTTGGAGCTACGGATTACTACTTAGTAAAAACAAATGCAAGCGGTGATACGCTATGGACTAAAACTTATGGTGGTATTTATGGCGATCGTGGTCGTTCAGTTAAGCAAACTAAAGATGGAGGCTATATTATAGCGGGCGAATCAAATAGTTTTAGTATCACAAATGATAATATCTATTTAATTAAAACAGATGCGAATGGAAATACGATCTGGACAAAATCAATAGGCTCTAATGAGCAAGAATTTTGTGGTTCCATTGTACAAACAATTGATAGTGGATTTTGTATTGCAGGAAGTACAGGAAATGTTTCAAATGGTAATTCTAAAGTATATTTAATAAAAACTAATTCGAATGGAGATACAATTTGGACTAAAACATTTGGTAGAGCTGGAATTAATTTTGGTTATTCAATGC
>JANPGA010000367.1:0-2507 GCA_031423735.1 Bacteroidota bacterium
TAAATTAAATGGCGAACCTGTTGATGCTTTATCTGCTTTGATTCATCGTGATCACTCTTTTAGTTTTGGTAAAAAGATTTGTGAGAAATTAAAAGAATTGATGACTCGTCAGCAGTTTGAAATTATTATTCAGGCTGCAATAGGTGCGAAAATCATTGCTCGTGAAACAGTAAAAGCTTTACGTAAAGATGTTACAGCAAAATGTTATGGTGGAGATATTTCTCGTAAGCGTAAATTATTGGAGAAGCAAAAAGAAGGAAAGAAACGTATGCGCCAAGTTGGTAACGTAGAAATTCCACAGCAAGCATTTATGGCGATTTTGAAGTTGGATTAGGTAGCTTGATAATATTTCCACAAACATATGAAACCAAACAGAAACTATTTCCTCTTGTTTGGTTTTTTTATTTTTAGCAATTACTTATTTGCTCAATCAACTAATGTGATTCGAAGAGATTCGATAATGATAAGTTATTGTGGTAAATCATTAGGAACGATAAGTGCTGATATTGTTAAAGCAAATCATATTTTAAAATTGAATGGTGCTTCTGCAGATAAATATAAAATTGATTCCTTTCGATTATCATTATACTGTGGCGGGAAAGATTCTTCAAGTTGGAATTGTAATGGAAACCATTTAGATGAAGCTTTGTTTGCTCATCAACTAATAGGATGCTTTTTACTTTTCGAATATGTATTTATCACAGATGAAAAGGGGGATAAAGTGATGATAAAACCTGTGCAATTTAAGATCACGAAGTAAGTATTATACAACGACTGAAATTAGGGGATAGTGAAATTTACTTGTTTACACATTAGACCCAAATTGGTAGTTTATCTACCTTTAAAACTACTAGTAAACTTAGTTCGATGATTTGAATTTGAATAGAAATCAACAAACCAATAAATATAGGAAACGCAATTGTTTGATAAAATCACCTTTTTATTAATAAATTTACATCAATTAAAAAGAAATGCCATTCTTTGTAATTATTAATCCATTATCTTTCCCTCCTAAAGACCATTAGAAAACATAGTTACCGTAATAATTAGCCTATCCAAAATGTTCTCTCAATATTAGAATTTTTAATTAGTTTATTAACTTTTTTCGATATATCCTTATAAAAATCATGAAGCATAGATTAAGAAAACGAATAAGTACGGGATTAATTTTCATTTTACTTTTGTTTTTTTTCAGCTCCACATTTTCACAACAACATGATTTGCTTTTCTACCAATCACAAGCTCATACCAATGATCCAACATTAAAGGAGAACAGCAACCAACAACTAAGTAATTCACTACAAAACAGTTTAATATTAGCACAATTTCGCAAGCCACAAGTATTTTTTACATCAGATTATTTATTTGCACCCTACTTTAATAACAATAATAAACTTATAGATATTACCAACAATCCTGATAAAAGTGCTTATGGATATGATGTCGGATTAACCAACGGCGGATTATACTCTTCACAATTAAATGGTACTCTTCCATTACTATCTGGTGGTTTAATTAAAATATACCAAAAACAAAACCAAGTTCAAAATAAAATCTTACAAAATAATTACAACCAACTTCTACATATACTTGATAAAAATATTATTGACCAATACATCTCTGCTTATCAAATTCAACTTCAAACTGAATATCAGAAGAAACTTATATCCTTAGTTGAAGAAAGGTTGAAGGTAGTAGAATCCTTAGTTTTAAAAGCTATTTTACAGCAAAGTGATTATTTACTTTTAGACATTGAATTAAAGCAACGACAATACGAATTTGAGCAATTAAGGTTAAATCTATATGATGCATTTAGCCTACTAAATAATACATGTGGAATTAATGATACTTCCATATATGAATTAATGCCTCCGATAATTTTGGAATCGGAACAGCTAACACAATTTAATTACCAACAGAAATTTGAATTAGATAGTTTGAATATTATTGCTCAACAGCAAATAATAAATACAAAATACCGACCCCAGCTTGCTTTATTTGGAAATACTGGAATAAATGCAACAGAAACTAAAAACATGATACATAATAGTGGTATAAGTGCAGGTATCCATTTAGCGATTCCAATTTATGATGGTAAACAAAATAAAGTAGTTTTTCAACAGAACAAAATTCTTTTAGATAATATAAATAATTATAAAAATCAAGTTTCAATATCCAATCAGAATAATTTAAATTCATTAAAACAAAAAATAATTATAAATAAGCAATCAATTGATTTAATAAATACACAACTCAAATCACAAGAAATTTTACTGCAATTGCTAAAAAATAAAATTATTGATGGGCAAATATCCATTACCGACTATTTAAATTCAGTACAAGATTATGCAATAGCTTATCATAATAAAATTATAACACAATCAAATATTTGGTTACTAATTAATCAATATAACTTTATAAACTGGTAATTAACAATGAAGAATATTCAAAAATTTAGAATTCCAATTATTTACCTTTTATATTGTATTTTACTGAGTAGTTGTGAT
>JANPGA010000368.1:0-1681 GCA_031423735.1 Bacteroidota bacterium
TTTTTGGATATGAAGTTACGGAACAAGTGAATGCAAAAAACAAGACCATTCAAGATCAAAAGAATTTATCACTATTATTAGAAGAAAAAATACTATTACGCACTCAAGAATTGCTTGAAGCTAATTTGCTTTTATTTCAAAAAAATCAAGAGCTCGAATCGTTTACTTTTGTTTCAAGTCATGATATGCAAGAACCACTACGAAAAATACAAACCTTTTCAACTCGGATTCTAGAAAAAGAAATAGATAATTTATCGGAAAGTGGAAAAGATTATTTTCATAGATTGCAATCTGCGGCGGCAAGAATGCAAAAACTTATTGATGATTTACTAACCTTCTCTAGATTGGATTCCAGTGAACGAAAATTTGTAAAGAGCGACTTAAAATTAATAATAAATGATGTTATAAATGAACATCAAGATACAATTCGTGAGAAAAAGGCAATCATTGAAATAATGGAAGTTTGTGAAGTAAATATTATCCAATTTCAATTTCGTCAATTGATCAATAATTTATTAGCAAATTCACTTAAATTTTCAATTCCCGAAATTCCTCCTCACATAATAATTAATTGTAGTTCTATAATCGGAAATAAACTTATTAATACTAAGTTAATACCCGAATTAAATTACTTCCATTTATCTTTTAAAGATAATGGAATTGGATTTGAACAACATTTTGGAGAAAGGATCTTTGAGGTATTTCAAAAACTCCATCAAAGAGAAGAATACGCTGGAACAGGAATAGGTTTAGCCATTGTCAAAAAAATTGTTGAAACACATAATGGAATAATATCTGTTAAAAGCGAACTCGGAAAAGGCACAACTTTCGATATCTATATTCCAGCTAACCAATAAACGATAAAATGACATTATAGGCCATTTATCGTAAGGAAAACAATCTTTGTAACTGCGTATAAGGGTTAATTTGGAATACGATGAATTTCTTCTAATACTTTCCATTTATTATTAGGCATACTTTTTTGTTGTTTAATTAAAACTAAAAAAATGGGAAATTTACTATATCTATTAGCGGTGATCTTAATTATTGGATGGTTAATTGGATTTGTTGGATATCATGTAGGAGGTGGATTAATTCATATTCTACTTGTGTTAGCAATAATATCCATAGTACTAAGAATTATTCAAGGAAATAAACCAATTTAAATAAATTAATAACTATCCAAAATATGAGTGTTAAATTTTTTAGCTTATTAATGAACCTAAACCTCCTACTAATTTTGTTATGTCTGAGTTCATGCAATTCTGTTGGCGGAATATTTAATCAAGGAATGGGTTTGGGGTTGTTAGTGATTCTTGCAGTTCTAGTTATAGTTGTTGGAATAGTTGCGAAAAGTAGAATTAAGTAGAGTGTAATTTCTGGTTTTATGATTTATGGAAGTCATATATTAAATAATTAACCATATAAATACACTTGAAACTATTCAAGGATTCCATAAACGTTAACTTGCTTACTAACCATGGAACAAATTCCAATACGCTTTTTAAATTATCAATGAAATTTATAGTAGTTATTTTTCTAAAAAGAGAATTAAACTCGATATAATTGCGCTCTACAATAATGGTAATTTTTCATTTGAATAAATACTTTTTTTCTTAAGCCAGAATATCATTAACTTATGGATGTTATTAATGATGTATTAATTTTTTATTGTAAAACA
>JANPGA010000369.1:0-4922 GCA_031423735.1 Bacteroidota bacterium
GCAATTTCAATTAAACTATCAAGCGGAATAAGTTGATCTCTTAAATCTCTATTTAGATCTAATTTTATTTCAGTAATGTTGTTGGTAATAGGAGCTACTATTAATGCACTATCAACTTCTTGACAATAAGCAAAATTATGAATTGTTAAATAAGCTAATAGAAGGAGTGTAGATGTCAGGCTTTTTCTTAACTGATAATAGAGTTTCATTTTCACACGTTTTCGCTTTGTAGTAAAGCAGGAAAAGTTTTTAGTATTATTTTTATATCAAGAAGTAAAGAATGATTAAGAGCATAATTATTATCTAATGCAATTCTTTCTTCTTCCGACATATCTTTTTTTCCTCTTTTAGTTACTTGCCATAAACCAGTTAAGCCAGCAGGTGCTAAAAATCTAAAAGCTCTAAGATCACTAGTAAGTTTCTCAGCTTCATAAAGTGGCAATGGTCGATTTCCTACCAGCGACATATCTCCTTTTAATATGTTTATTAATTGTGGTAATTCATCTATTGAACTATTACGTAAAAATTTACCAACTTTTGAAATCCTAGGATCATCCTTTGCTTTAAAGAAAATTCCTTGCTTTTCTAATTCTAAGAGGTAAAAATAAAAATTCTCACATACTTGCTTATTATCAGTATACATAATTGTTGAGCATGGATGTCCAAGTTTTTTACAATCCGGACATTCAGTGGCTAAATTTTCATCAGTAGAACCTGAATATAAATTTAAATGAGTCATAGTCCCTAGCTTTTTATCTGCATCTGGAACCATCGTTCTAAATTTCAATAAATCAAAAATTTTATAATTCGAACCTACTCTTTTTGACTTGTAAAATATTGGACCTTTAGATTCAAGTTTAATTGCAATTGCTGTCGCAATTAATATTGGTGATGCCATTAATAATGCAATTGAACATAGGCTAATGTCTAGCATTCGTTTTGCAAAAATACTTCTCTTGCTATATAATGATGTTAGTGATGTTTTTCCGTGTTTTTGAGTGAATAAGTGGACCACCTGGAATACAGTAGTCGTTATTTTTGATGAATCTACAATATCTAAAAATCCATCATTAAAAATATGATTCGAATTATTTTTATTTGGATTAGTTGTATATCCTAATAAAATAGTTTTTCTAAATAAAGGCTTTGATCTTATTATTTGAATAGTATCAATTGTCGGGTCTACATTGGCATCAATTTCCGTTACTAGAATATCAGGAATTTGATCATTACGCATCCATTGGTAAGCGGAAAATAAATCTGCAAAACATTCTACATGATGTCTAAGAAACGCACTTTTAAAAGTTTCTTGATGTTTTGTGTCTTTATTTATGTATACTATTTTCATAATAAGTTTTTGTTATTAAGCAGCTTTTAGTCTACGAAATATATTCTGTATTCTTACATTTAATTCTTCAGGGTTGAAGGGTTTTTGAATATAATCATCAGCTCCCGAAGTAAATGATTTTATTCTGTCTGAACTTTTTTGTTTACTTGATAACATTATTACAGGAACATGTGAAACGCCGTTTTGCTTTCTAAAGTTTTCTGTAAATTCAAATCCATTAATCATTGGCATATCAATATCAACAAGTAATAAATCTGCAATATTCCCTTCTTGAATCCAATTTAAGGCTTCAAAACCATTTTCTTTGCTTATTACTTCAAATTCGTCACCAAGGAAGTTTTCCAAAAGCATACGAATGCTAAGCTCATCATCAACAACAAGGATTTTCTTTTTCATGATATTATTTTGGAATTATACGTTAATCTATTTTATTAGTTACTTCCAATGTTGAATAGTGGTTTCTTGCCTCAATTATTTCATTTAATACGTTGTCTATTAATGGTCTAATTTCTATCCACTTTTCTCTTATTTTAGTTTGGTTTCTTAGTTGTAATGCGTGGTCTTCAATCCATTTCATTTCGGTTTCCAAAATTGCATTTCCCATCATATTCATATTAGGAATTAATTTATGGGCCATCTTATTAACTTCATCCCATTTGTTATTTAAGATGGATTTTTCTAATTCTGTTACTGAAATTGGAACCGTATCAACTATTACATTTAACATTTTCGAGATAAATGAAATTTTCCCACGTGAAAAGGATTTTAATACTTCTAAACTTGCATAATTGAATTTCAAATCATGAGTTATTTCTTCGTTTGCTATGTTTTCAATATTTAAAGGTGGATTGACTGGATGTTTTAGTTCAATAGGTTTGTTTTTCGTTATTTGTTTGCAAATTTTATTATATAATTCTAACGATTCAAAAGGCTTAAATACTACATCATTCATTCCTGCATTAATATATTTGTCATCATCTCCTTTCATTGCATTTGCAGTCATCGCTATTATTGGAATGCTCTTGATCGGTTCTTCAAATTGATTTCTTATAATGTTTGTAGCATCGGTACCACTCATTATTGGCATTTGTATATCCATCAAAATTAAGTCGTATGATTTCGTTTTTATTAAATCAATTGCAATACTTCCATTGTCAGCAATATCTAATTCTACGCCCCAATCCGTTAAAAGTTCATTTGCAAAAAGTTGATTTACTTTATTATCTTCAGCAAGCAATATTTTTACATTTTGTAGTTTTCCAGTAAGATTTATTTCATTATCTTCATTGGGATTTATTGTTACTTTATCACTTTTATTTAAGTTTAATTCAAATGAAAATTCTGAACCTTCTCCAATTTTACTTTTTAAAATTACTGAACTTCCCATTAATTCTAGAAGATTTTTTACGATAGATAGTCCTAATCCAGTGCCACCATATTTACGACTTGTATCTACATTTGCTTGAGTAAAACTTTGAAAAACTTTTTGTATTTTGTCTTCAGCAATCCCAATACCTGTATCCTTAACAATAAATTTTAATCTAGTAGCATGTTTTTTGTCTGTAACTTGTTTTATGGAAATGGTTACACTTCCATGCGTGGTAAATTTTATAGCATTACTTATCAGATTTACCAAAATTTGATTAATTCTAACCTGGTCGCCTGAAATGTGTGTATGAACTTTATCATCCAAAGTTGTAATCAGACTAATTCCCTTTTTTTGCGCTTCTAATTGAAAAGTTTGTCTTAGATTATATAATAAATCGCCTAAATCAAATGGCACCTTGTTTATTTCTAATTTACCAGCTTGAATCTTGCTAAAGTCAAGTATGTCGTTTATAATTACCAATAAATTCTCAGCTGATTGTTTTACAGAAAAGGCAAACTGGTTTTGTTTTTCGTTTAAGGGACTTTTAAGTAAGAGGTTAGTTAATCCTACTATACCATTCATTGGAGTTCTAATTTCATGACTCATATTTGCGAGGAACATTTCCTTAGCTTTTAAAGAGTCTTCTGCCAATAATTTTGCTGATTTTAATTCTGTTTCTGCATTAAGTCGTTCTGTAATGTCTTGAGCAAATCCAATAATATAGGTATCTCCATTTGATTCACTAACTTTATAATTTTTGTATAATAATTGAATCTTGGTCCCATTTTTATGCATTAAAGCAAGTACACCTTCAGCAACTCTATTTGATCCAAAACTACTTAAATATTCTGTTTTGTATTTTTCTTTATTTTCATTCTCCATGAATTCTGTAATTGGAAAACCTACCAATTCCTCTAGGGTATACCCGATTAGATCAGAGCCTGCAGGATTAATGCTAAGAATTGTTCCTTTTAAATCATGCGTGCAGATAACTCCCTGGCTATAATTAATTAGATCTCGATTCTTTTTTTCACTTTGTAATAGTTTATGCTCGTATTGTTTTCTTTGTGTAATATCTCTCATTACTGAAGATCGAAATACGGGAACTCCACTTTCATCTTTGTGAATAATTATTAATTGTAAAACTGGTATTTCATTTCCGTCTTTATCAAGTATAGCTGTTTCTCCTTTCCAAGATCCGAATTCAATGGCATAAGGAATTGCCTTTTTGCGAATGATTATATCCACCCAAGGAGGATGCAATGGCTGAGTGGTTTCAAAATTTTTATCATCAAACCGAATTTCTTTATAAGCTTTATTTGTATATAGCGGTTTATTTTCAAGATCATAATAAATAACGTAATCTGGTGTTTCTTCAAGGATCTTATTTAGCTTTAAGTTTTCTACTTCAGCTTTCTTCCGTTGACTAACATCATTGGCTATAAATAAATATCCGCTAGTATTTCCAAAATGATCCTTTATTGCTGTTAAGGAAATTATAACAGGAATTGTGTTATTATCAGAACTAAATAAGGTTTGCTCGCTTTCGGATGAATTATTTGTTTGGGTTTCAATTATTAATTTTTTAAACCAATCAGAATCCCGTTCGTAATTAATTTCTAAATTCTTTAATTTTATATCTTTAGTAATTCGGGGATCAAATAATGCGCATATATTATATTTTCCTATTAATTGTTCATTGCTAAAGCCTAATATTTCTTCTGCACCGTGGTTTACTGTTTTAATGATTCCATTTAAATCGGTCGATATTATTGCCTGCTTTGCACTATCAAGTATGGCTCTTTGAAATGAATAAGACTTTTGAAGAAGTTCTTCATTTCTTTTTTTATCGGTAATGTCATTAATTGTACCTGAAAAACCATTGATTTTTCCGTTTTCATCCCTTATTATGTTTGCAAAAAAATCACATGTTCTATATTTTTCACCAATGGTTTTTATTTTAATTACAAAGTTTAAGTATTTATTTTTTTGGTCTAAAAGTGAAGTAAAAGCACTTTCCGCAATTTTTTTATCATCATTATGGATAAAAGTTAAATAATTTAGGCCAATAGCATCTAAAATATGAATCCCTGTTATGTCTGTCCATGCTTGATTTAAAAAGGTCCACTCGCCATTTATGTCCGTCTGAAATATTACCTCCTTAACACTATTTACTACTAATTTGTACTTGTTTTCACTATTTAC
>JANPGA010000370.1:0-4030 GCA_031423735.1 Bacteroidota bacterium
CAATTAATTTTCAGTTTTTATTTCTGTATTAAATTGATAATTAATTAATTAATATGAATACTTTAAAATTGATATTTTATCTAAATGATTCCTGTTTTGATGGCACGGCCTTCGTTTATGGAATTGGAAAATCTCAAAAAATTTAAACATTTTCACATGCGCGTTAAAATTTCATTTCTTAGGGATCAGATGTCAGCGAACACTATTCCTCTTCATCACCAAACATTATTAGCTGAAAGTCTTTATGTAATATTAGACTCTTTCGGTGGTGATCGTTCAGTATTTAATTTCTCCTCTCTGAAAGGAACTTCAAAAATTCAAAATGGCTTTATGCGCTTTTTGAGTTCAAAAGTAACTTTGGTAGTTTCTAGCAGAAACGAAGAGTTAATGGAAAAATTGGTTTCAAAAATCTTTGAAATGCCTTACCTTGCTGTAGGTAAAATGAATTTAATGCCTCGTAGTCATGAAATTATTCCTGATCCGGAATTTCAAACAAAAATGCGCTACTTGTGTATCAGCCCAATGATTTTGATTGATCCTCGTAAAGATCCTGAAAGAAGTCAAGTTACAATTGATCCAACCTCTCAAGAATTCTCTGATATTCTTTATGAGCAAACGTTAGATCGTATGGAGCGCGCTGGTTTTACCGAATCTCAATTAAATAATTTTGCAGAATTCGATGCTCAACCAGATCAAGAGTATGTTCAGAAGTTAAATGAGTCGGGTAAGAAGTTTGCTCGCTATTATCGTGCTGCAGATGGAAGTACTATGATGGGATATTTATTGCCATTTACATTGCATGCTCATCCTGATGTTCATCGTTTTATATGGGATTGTGGTGTTGGTGCACTTAATGATCAAGGATATGGAATGATTGACTTGGTGAAAGTAGCTCTCAACTAAAAAAAATATTGATAAGTATTGATGCAAACAGGGCTAATTAGTCCTGTTTGCTTATTTTTAGCCAATATCTATTTAGAATCCAGCCATCTCTATCAATGAAATTTCGCAAACGCCTCTTAATTGCGCTTTCTGTTTTACTGTTGATTTCTTCATCAGTAATTTTGTTAAGGCAGCCATTGCTGGATTTTGTAATTAAAAAGGCACAAGAAAAAATTAAACTTCGATACGGCGCAACCTTGATAGTAGGAGATGCTGGTTTTTTAGGTTTTCGCGATGTTTATGTAAAAAATGTAATTCTTATTCCGCCAGATGGAAAAGATACACTATTTACTTTAGGAAGTTTAAAAGCCAGAATTCGAGTAGGCAAATTATTGCGAATGAAATTGGGCTTCAGAGAAATTGTTGTGGACTCTGTTTTGCTAAACCTTGTAAAAGTTGATAGTCTTCAAAATAATTATTCGTTTCTTTTTAAAAAGCATAGTAATGCGGATACTACAATCGTCGAAAATTTAGATGGTTATAACGATCGTTTTAAAATGTTATTTGGTAAGGTCAATGATATTTTTAATGAAAATATTACTGTTCGGCAGGTCGTAGTAAATTATCAAAATTCAGAAGTAAAGGAAATGGTAAAAATTCCTGAATTGTTTTTTGATGGATCGTTATTTCAATCAAGCATTATTACATCTTCTCTTGAAGGTGTAAACTTATGGTTGGTAAAAGGTAAAGCTGATCATGAAAAAGGTAAATATGAATTCGCAGTTAAACGCACTCGAGGTGAACCATTCGCTTTGCCATTTATTGATTTGATTGATGGATTTAAAATTAGTTTTGATGGTGCTCAAGTAAAATTTGCTGCTGATGAATCAGGAGATATTATTCCCATCTCAGGTGATTTTGAAATGAATAATCTCTTGGTAAACCATTGGCGTATTTCTCCTGAAGATGTGTTGATGCCAGTGATTAATTTCCATCTTAATGCAAATATTGCTAAGGATAGTATTCAAATTGCACCTGGAACAATATTCCGATTAAATAAGTTGCCAATTGATATTGGATTAAGCTATAGTCGTAACCCAGAAAAAAGAATAATTTTAAATGAACAGTTTAAAGTTAATGATGCACAAGATTTATTTAGCTCATTACCTTCAGGGATGTTCCAAACTTTTAAAGGATTTAAAGCAAGTGGTGAAATGGCTTATTCATTACATTTTGATCTTCCATTGAGTCATCCTGAATCGTTAGTTTTTGAATCACAAATAAAAAAATCTAATTTTCGAATACTCGAATATGGTGCTGAAAATTTTAGTCGGATGGCAACACCATTTTCTTTTCTCGCCATTGATGGTGATCGTCCTATACGTTCGTTTATTGTTGGACCTGAAAATCCAATGTTTACTCCTTATGATCAAATTTCGGATTACTTAAAAAATACTGTTCTTACCTCTGAAGATCCAAGTTTTTTTAATCATGCAGGATTTGTTGAAGAGTCTTTTAGAGAATCAATTGCAACCAATATTAAACAAGGTCGATTTGCAAGAGGAGGAAGTACTATTTCAATGCAACTTGTTAAAAATATTCATCTAAGTAGAAATAAAACAGTAGCTAGAAAATTAGAAGAAGCTTTAATAGTTTGGCTAATCGAACAAAACAGATTGGTGAGTAAAGAAAGAATGTTTGAAGTTTATTTAAACGTAATAGAGTGGGGGCCGAACGTTTATGGGATTGGCGAAGCTTCTCGATTTTATTTTAGTAAACTACCTAAAGATCTCACCTTGGCAGAATCAATTTATTTATCTAGCTTAATTCCACATCCTAAATATTTTAAATATAGTTTTGATGGGAATGGGAATCTTAAACCTTTTATGGCGAATTTCTTTAAGCTCGTTTCAGGTAGATTAGTAAAACGAGAAAAAATTACTCAAGCCGAAGCTGATTCCTTACAACCATCAGTGCATTTAAGTGGTGAAGCAATGCAAGTTTTTATTCCGCTCGATTCAATCCCTGTGGATTCATTAGAATTAGAAGAACTTAAAATTCAATAAATCTTTTTGATGTTATTTTTTTGTTAATGTTCTAATTAATGTAAATACTATGACAATTAATAGGTAGGAGCTACATTACTTTTGCTCTATTAAATTTTAAATCCCAAAAAACCATTATGAAAAAGGTATTTCTTCTATTTGTAACATTATTGTTTATTAATTCAGCTACTGTTTTTGGCCAGAGAAAAGTTGTTATCGAACAGTTTACCAATTCTGGTTGTCCTCCTTGTGGAAGCGTAACCCCTCAAGTAGCTCAATTTGCTAATTCAAATCCATCTAATGTAATTATGATTTCTTATCATACTTCATTCCCATATTTGGATTCAATGTATTATGAAAACCCAATGGAATCTGATCAACGAGTTTCTTTTTATTCGATTCCTTCAGTTCCTTTCTCTAAAGTAGATGGAAATTATTTTAGCGGATATCTTGTTCCAACAATTAATACAACTATTTCTCAACGTGCTGCTGTTGTTCCTAGATATACTGTGGCTATCAATAATTTAACATTGTCTGGAAGTCAATTGAGTGGAAAAGTAGTTTTCACCTCAACAGATATGATGAATCAAGGTGAAACTTTAAATGCAAGAATTGCTATTGTTGAAAAGCGTGTTTTAAAAAGTGCTTACCTAGCTTCTCCAGGTGCAAACTCCGAAACCGAATATCCTTGGGTTGTGCGTAAAATGATTCCTGATGCAACTGGAACTAATTTGTCAAATACAGCAATTGGTGGAATTGATACCACATCCTTTGTTTGGAATATTGTAAATGCTAAAGATCTTTCAGAAATTAATCTGGTTGCTTTCGTTCAAAACATGACTACAAAAGAAATTTATCAAGCTGAAATTTCGACTCCTCTAACACCTACAGGTGTGTTTTCAAATTCTAAAACAAACGATAAACTATTTATCCTAAAATCTAGCCTTATAAATTCCGATTTAAAATTAATTTTCAAGGGTAATAATGAATTAAAGCAATTGGAAATATTCAATGCTCTTGGCAGTAAAATATATTCTGAAAACTTAAATATCAATGAAGTTGAAAAAGATATTTCAATGATAAATTTTCCGAATGGTAGTTAT
>JANPGA010000371.1:0-1831 GCA_031423735.1 Bacteroidota bacterium
CGGTTTTCGGGAACCAGGAAAATGCCGTGGCCAATGTCTTGGATGCGTTAGATGCCTGTTGTATACCAAACAATCTAATGTCGGGTATATTATTTATATCGGATACCGCATTTCATTTTGATGGAATATCTAATTATATGGAAGTGGCTGATGCGAATTCACTAGATTTGGATACTGCTATTACAATTAATGTGGTTTTTAAATCAGAGGGTTTTTATACTGGACCTTGCCAGAATAATACAATGTTAACAAAGTGGTCGACTTTTAATAATGGAACTGGGTACGCTGCATCTTTTACTGACAATGTTGTTGATTACAATTGTAATTTAATAGATACAACTAAAGTTGTATTTTTAGGAGTATCATCTAATAACAATTGGAATCAAGGATTGTATGATTATCATGAATATATTCAGTCCAATATATGGTATTGTGGCACCTTTACTCAAAGTTTAGATACCCAGAAAATTTATCTAAATGGAGTCCTAAAATCATCCCATTATGTTCCTAATAATATTGGTATAAATTCAGCTCCAATATGGTTTGGAAAAGGTAGTACTGGAATACCAAGTTTTAAAGGTATTATTGATGATATAAAATTATATAATCGTGCTTTGAGTGCTATTGAAGTAGCAAATTTATGCTCTCAAACAGCAACTAGCATTTCGGAGTATAACAATGATGCTAATTTTAATGTTTCTCCAAATCCTTCAAAAGGAATATCTACTTTTAATAGTTTAGGACTGAAAGGAAATGTAAATTGTCAAGTTTATGATTCGTATGGTCGATTATTGCAAGAACTAAATTTTACCAACAAAAACAATAATACGATTGACTTAAGTAAGGAAATGAATGGTGTTTATTTTGTTAAAGTAGTATCCGACAAAAATAATTTAGTAAAGAAAATCATAAAAAACTAACATCTAATACTTCGCCTTCGAGGGATCAAATCCTGGATGTAATTTAAACAATGAATCTTGGAGTTCTGGATTGTAGAGTGGTCGGCTATTGAAATAGGCTCTTAGAGTTTGTGACCAGTTGTACCAATGCGTACGGAGTGATTTGTATTTTAAAACTCGGATGTCGTGGATTTGATATTCTGCAATGGCTCCTCTACACATTGGGCATGGTTCGAAAGTAGTGATAAGCTGTAATTTTTTGCGATCTAGTTTCATAAATTCGGAATATCCAAAAACATTTAGGGCTCCAGATATTGCATTTATTTCTGCATGACCACCTGCTTTATTGGCATCCATCACATCATTAGCGCCTGAGCCTACAATTATGTTGTCATAGATGAGTATAGAGGCTACTGGAACATCTCCACGTTCAGCAGCTTGAGCACCAAGTTTTGCTAAAGTGTCAGTTAAATAGGGCGATAGCTCCGCTGGCTGATTCCATCTTCCTGATATGGGGGAGAAGATAAGCAGGATTACTACGGTAGCTAATAACAGAAATAAGGATCTCCAGTAATTCATTTTGTCGAAAGTAGGTTTTTTCAATTTGATTTCTGCAATTTCGTGCTATGAATCCATTATTTCAAAATGCAAAGGCGGTTTGGTTGGTAAAACCTGCCGTTTTCCACCATAATGAAGAAACACAAGAATCTAATTCCTTTCAGCATGGTGTTAGAATGGATAATCAACTTTTATTTGAGGAGGTTCAAAGGGAATTTGATGCTTTTTGTGGAAGTTTAGAAAGGGTGGGTATTCGTTTTATTGTTAGTGAAAGTAAAAATACGAATACTCCAGATGCAATCTTTCCCAATAACTGGGTTAGCTTTCATCACGACGGATTTGCAGTTATTTATCCAATGCTTGCGCCTAATAGA
>JANPGA010000372.1:0-7035 GCA_031423735.1 Bacteroidota bacterium
ACAAATATTTTTGTAAAGAAAGATAATAAATTATGGGTATCTACCTATTTAGGCACTCATCTTTATGATCCTAAATTAAAAGTAGAGAATAGAATCTCATACTTTAAAAAAGAGTTTATTACCAGTACGATTGAAGACAATGAAGGTGGGATTTGGATTACTACTCTTAATCGTGGAGTATATTATTTAAATTCAAATCAAATAAAAAGTTATTTTTTTGAAGATAAAAATCTAACTGAACCTGTATGTTTAAATGCTGACACTAAAAATATTTATGCGGGATTACGAAATGGTATCATACTAAAAATTAATAAAAATAACTATGATACATTATGGTCTTTTCCTGAAAATAGTTTTATTAGTCAAATATTCACTGATACTATTAGTAATAAAATTTATTTTTCAAAAACTGATCCTGGTTATATTAGCAAGAATAAATATTACAAATTTAAATATTTTGGAAGCATTCGATTTAAAGGAAATTATTTAAAACGAAAAAATGGAGATCTTTTAAATCCAACAGTAAATGGAATTTACAAAATAGAAGATGACTCTATCATTACTAATTATTATTTAACGCAAAGGGCTAATTGTATTTTTGAAAATAAAAGTACTGAGTTATTAATTGGTTGCAATAATGGGCTATTTAAATTAGATGAAAAAAGTGGAAAAACTACCTTATATCATAAAGCTTTTACTAATGTAAGAGTTGATGATATTGGTGAAATTGATTCTGCTCTATTCATTGCTACGCGAGGAAGTGGCTTAGGCATTATATACAAAAACAAAGTTGTATTTATCAATGAGTTAAATGGATTATGCAGCAATATACTTCACCATATAAAAATAAGTGGCAAAAACGTTTGGTGCTCATCTTATAATGGATTATCTAAAGTTATAATTAATAAAATTAATCCATTGAAATATGAAATTGAAAACATTAGTTTTCATGATGGATTACCTAATAATGAAATTAACGATCTAATAGTTTATAATGATACTGTATGGGTTGCTTCAAAGACGGCAATCTCTTATTTTAATCAAAATGAAAAATTTTCAAATAAAATAGCTCCTATATTAAACTTCTCTCACTTCATTGTAAATTCAAAGGATACCATTATATGTAATAACACAAAACTCCCACATTCATCTAATAATATTGAAATTGGTTTTGAAGCAATATCATTTAAAAGTGGAAGTTCCATTCTATATAAATATTCATTAATTAATGAATCTGATACATTCTCCTCTAAAACTAACGATTTGCATGTTGAATTTATATCACTAAAACCTGGTAATTATGAATTTCAAGTTACAGCAATGAATAGTTCAGGTTTCTGGGGAAATTCAACTAAAAAATTGAATTTTGAAATCCTAAAACCTTTCTGGCAAGAATGGTGGTTTATAGCATTAACTTTACTATTTGTAATTGGTTTGATTTTCAAAATAGTAAGCTACCGAATTGCACGAATAAAAAATGAAGAATCATTAAAAACTGATTTTAACAAACAAATAATGCTATTAGAAATTAAGGCATTGCGTGCTCAAATGAATCCTCATTTTATTTTTAATGTGATAAATTCCATTCAAGATTATATTTTAAAAAACGATTCTAAATCTGCTCATAGATACCTTACAAAATTTGCAAAACTAATCCGATTAATTCTTGATAATTCTTTCGAAGGTGAAGTATTACTTTCACAAGAAATAAAAGCAAATGAACTTTATATTGAATTAGAACAACAAAGATTTGAAGGGAAATTTGATTTCTTTATTGATGTAAAAGATGAAATAGATACCGAATCAATTTTGATTCCATCAATGATTATTCAACCATTTTTAGAAAATGCAATAAAGCATGGCTTACAACATTTAGAATCAAAGGGGGAATTAATTTTAAAAATTAGTAAAATTGAAAATAACTTATTAATTATTATTGAAGACAATGGCATTGGTAGATCCGCAGCAAATGAATTGAATAAAGAAAACCTAAATGACCATATATCTAGAGGTTCTTTTCTTACATCTAAAAGGGTTGAAGCTTATAACAAAGCCCATAATACATTGATAGAATTAAAAATTATTGATTTAGCAGATATAAATTCGAGCAAAGGAACTCGAATTGAATTAGTTATTCCTATCAAATATAGAAACATGAAATCTTTATAACTGCAAAGTATATTATTTTTTTTATATTTATAAACACTTGTTTTCCTTGATTAATTGCTGTAATATTGTTAATTAACTTTACGATTTTCTGAATCAGAACCAATTACTAAAGAAATGATTAAAGCATGTATAATTGATGATGAAAAAAAAGGTAGAGATATCTTATTACATCTTTTAAACGAATACTGCAAAGAAATTCAAGTTATTGGTGAAGCAGATTCAGTAGATTCCGCTTTTGAATTGATTAATAGCCTTCATCCTGAAATTGTTTTCTTAGACGTAGAAATGCCTAGAGGAACTGGATTTGAATTGTTAAAGCGTTTTGAAAATATTGATTTTAAAACCATTTTCGTAACTGCTCATAATCATTATGCCATTAAAGCCATTAAATTTGCGGCAATTGATTATTTACTTAAGCCTGTAGATGTAGATGAATTAATCCAAGCTGTTAAAAACGCAACAAATCAACCTAAAAGTAATTTTCAGCAACATTATTCGGGATTACTCGAAAATTTAGAATCCAATAGAACCGGTAAAATCTCTATTCCTGTTAAAGATGGAATGACGTTTATCAACCCAATTGACATAATTCGTCTAGAAGCTGATGGCAGCTATACCCACATCTTTACTTTAACTGAAAAACATATCGCGTCTAAAAACATTAAAGAATATGAAGATTTACTTCAAGACTCGAATTTTTTTAGGTCACATCATTCACATTTAATTAATTTAAATTATGTTAAATCTTTTAGCCGTATTGATGGCTATTTTGCACTTATGACAGACGGTACATCTGTTGAAATTTCAAGAAGAAAGAAAGATCATTTTTTGCAATTAATGAATATTCATTAATAAATTCTCTTATTTAATTTATTAACAAAACCAATATAAATATAGAACCATACTTTTCCCTTAAATTTTTCAAATCAATCAACTTTTTAAGGATTATTGGCTTAAAACGTGGCTAAAACTTTCAATATCCTTCGATTTCATTTAATCAAAATCGCCATTTATGGCCTGAAACCAACCATTTATCAAAAAAAGCCACCACTTGTGCAATTCTGGTTTCAAATCTACAAATGTTGACTTTTATTAAATACATTGTACTCGTTACTTTTCTAATAAATTGTGGCTAAATATCGCTTAGTCTTCACAAAAATTGTTAGTAAGTAATCATTGAAATATTCCTATTTTTTATATTTATTGAACACGGGAATATTTCAAATTCAAATCTCGAAAACCACAAATACCTAACCTATGGAATCTTTAACATTTACCTCAACAAAAAAAGTAATGAAGAAGTTGAATATGTTGTCATTATTGATAACTATTATTATCAGCTTTTTTAGTTTCTCGAGTTTAATAGCTCAACCTTTATCCGTAGCTATTGACCAAATTTGCAGTGTAAAATGTTGTAATCCATCACCTCCATGTAATTGTGCTGCTGGGGTAATTGCATCTGGAGGTATTCCGCCTTATACCTACACTGTAATAAATGGATCGAGTGTTATTAGCAATAATTCTTGTGTAACAGGATTATGTCCGGGAACGTATATTTTCCTTGTTCGGGATGCAAGTAATGCTCAAGTTTCATTACAAGTTACTGTAGGCGGAAGTTGTTGTAGATTAAATTGTAGAGATACTTCTTTCTGCTTTAATGTTCCTGATTCCTCCATCCATCTTGTGAAACCTCATTATACAAGCACTTCCGGTGGATCTGTAACGGGGAATGGTTCTGATTGCGTTAGTGATTCAATTTGGAGTAATGCGCCCGGTGTTTATCCAGTTGGAACAACTATCGTAAAATGGTATGTAATTCACAATGGAATTCTCGATTCATGCTCTCAAAATGTTATTAGAAATGCACCATCTGTTTATTCAATAAGTTTTAATACATCTCCTGCAATTGTTGGAGGAGTTATAAATATTTGTAACGGTCAATCGATCACCTTTAATAATACTTCAACTGGCACTACTGGTCAATTATGGAATTTTGGAAATGGTTACTATTCAAGTAATGCTACACATACTGAACCCCCCTCCCATTATCCTCCTGGAACTTATTATGATACTTTAACTGTTTTTGATGCCTGCGGAACTCCACATGACACTGCCTTTACTGTTGTTGTTGATTCTGCCTCTGGTCCCGATATTTATTGCATTTCAGTTGTTTGTCCTGGCGATACGGTAACTTATCATACTCATGCAAATTGTACAGGATATACATGGAGTGTGGTAGGTGGTAGTTTTTTAACTATACCTACTTCAACGAGTGATTCTGCAACTGTTATTTGGGGAGCTGGCCCACATGGTTATTTAACATTAAATGTAACTGGATGTACTCCCGCGTTAACTTGTGCCGTAGGAACTACTGTCACCATTGATATTGTTCCTCTCACCCTTCCAGTTGCTGGCGATACCATTGTTTGTTCAGGATCTAATAGTTGTTATTCTGTAGAATGTATTCCAGGAAATACACATAGCTGGGAATTAATGCCTTCATCTGCAGGAGTAATTACAGGACAAGGAACTTGTGAAGTTTGTATCCAATGGAATCCTTCTTTTTTCGGTATTGTTACTTTAGTTGTAAATTACAATAACGTACTTACAGGATCAGGATGTGAATTACCTGGTTTATGTAGTCCTAAACTTGGATGTGGTGGAAGTGGAACTATCACTATTGATGTTCGACCGATTTTTGGAATATCAGGACCTGCTAAGGTTTGTCCTAATACGGTCAGCGCTCCATTTAATGGGATGAATCTAACAAATAACACAATTGCTTCAGGTGTAAGCTGGAAATTAATAACCCCAATTCCTACCACTCTAACTTTTGCAAATTCTGGTTTATTAAATTCCTATATCTGGAATGCAGGTCCTGGTATTTATCAGCTCACGGCATATGCTCCAGCAAATACCTATTGTAACGACTCCGCAGTAACCACCGTTGAAGTTGTGAATATTATTGCACCCAATAATATAATGGGTCCTGATACTGTTTGCGCCAATGTACCAACCGTTTACAGTGTGCTTCCAAATATGACAGGCGTAACTTATACCTGGACGGTAATTGGAGGAACAATAGTTGGACCAGCAACCGGAAATAGTGTTTCAATCAATTGGTCGATTGGTGGTGGTACTGTTTCTGTATTTCAAACTTTAAGTGCACTTCCCGGCTGTGTTTCATCTTCTTCATCAATATTTACTGTTGTAACTTGGCCTAATTTTCCCGTACCAGTTATAACTGCAAGCAGTCCTACTGTTTGTATGAATAGTACGATTACGTATTCTATTCCTCTTCCTTTAATAAGTAATGGAACCTATACGTGGTCAATTTCTCCAGCAACAGCCGGAACTATTCTTTCTGCTAATGGAACAAATCAAATTACTATCAAATGGATTAATGCTAGTTCACCTCCTATTTTCGTGAAATTAAAAATATCACGTTGTTATGATGTAACAGTAATGCTACCAATAAACTTATTGCCATTACCTGCTGTTCCAAATATCAACTATTTACCTGCTAATCCATGTGTAAATACACCAGTTCAATTTACAACTACCAGCCCTGGAACTTGGAACTGGAGTTTTGGCGACCTTGGCGTTTCAACAATTCAAAATCCTCTTCATACCTATACTGCACCAGGTAATTTTAACATTCAACTTTATGTTACTAATGCTTCTGGTTGTTCTGATACAGCAAATACAACAATTACTATTGAAGACATTCCTGTGGTTCCAATTATTACTGGACCCGATAGTGTTTGTTTGAATGCAATAGTTGGATATAATTTCTCTCAACCATTATTCCCGGGTGCAAATTACACGTGGTCGTTATCAGCACCTTCATTAGGTATCATTTCTTCTACCGGCAATAACTTCTTGAATCTAAAATGGACGACACCAGGGATTGATACTGTTAAATTACATGTACAAGCAACTTGTTTGGATACTATCATTAAATATGTTGTTGTTATTAACGCTCTACCAACCGCAACCATTACTTCTCCCTCATCAGCATGTGAAGGCTCAACAGCAACTTATGTTGGTTCTGGTGGAGTTACATACAATTGGGGCTTCGGTGGCGGTTCACCATCGTTCTCTTCGCTTGCTACTGAAAACGTTGTGTACAACTTATTTGGCACCTATACAACTACCCTCAGCATTGTCGATGTGAATGGATGTACTGCAAATACCACGAAAAGCATTACAATTAATCCATTGCCAATTGCGATTATTAATGGACCACCAACACTTTGCGCATTTCCTGGTATCGCCACATTAACGGCAGTTGCTGCTCCAGGTTATACGTTTTTATGGTCTCCTTTCGGACAAACTACACCAACCATTTCAAATACTATCAGCTCACTAACTACATTCAGTTGTGTTGTTACTAATGCTTTTGGTTGCACTAGGCAATCCAATTTCGTTTCTGTAGATAGTCTTTCATGTGATCCTGTACAGGACACTTGTGTTGTTAATGATAGCATCAGTTTTACCTATACACCTCCAATCTGCTTATCGCAAACCTACACTAAAATTTACGCAGCCACTCATACCGGATGGTATTTTGGTGATGGTGGAAGCAGCGGACCAAGTAGTCCAGTTTCTCACACCTTCCCATATCCAGGTATTTTCCCTGTTTCAGTTACTGGAATAGGATATGGATTTTATCCACATGGTGGTGTATGTTCAATGCTAATTAGCAAAACCAAGAATGTAACTATTCCATTTGATGCGCATTTTGATTTTGCGTTTCAATGTAATGGAAGCAATGTGATGCAAGCCGTTTTCACAAACACTTCACTTTATCTTGGCGCTGCAGGTAGTTATACATGGCAATGGTTTGATGTTACAACATCCTCA
>JANPGA010000373.1:0-1764 GCA_031423735.1 Bacteroidota bacterium
AAATGAAGATAAATTAGGATTGGATAAAATTTATATTCAAGCAAAAAGATATGATGAAAATAAAGTCCGGGAGAAAGACATAAGAAATTTTATCGGCGCCATGAGTGGTGATACTAATAAGGGTGTTTTTGTAACTACCTCAGAATTCGATAAAGACGCATATCAAAAGGCTAAGGAAGCCCATCATAAAATTATTTTAATTGATGGGAATAAATTAGTTCAATTAATGCATCAATATAATGTAGGTGTTCAAATTAAAGCAACTTATGAAATCAAGGAATTAGATGAAGATTTTTTCGAATAGAAAAATTAAATAAAACATTACTTAGTTTTATACAAAATTTAAATATAAAGAGAGTGTTTCATAAAGTGTGTCAGTTTAAAGAAATTACTAACTTTAAACTTGACAAATGGAAAAAAAGAAATTCGATTACGAAGCATTTAAAAAAGACGCATCAAAGCGCCTTAAAAATGGAGAAAGCCTTTTAGGAAAAGATGGCGTCTTCACCACTATTTTAAGGGATTTTTTAGAAGCATCACTAGAAGGTGAGCTGGAAGCTCACATAGAAAGTGAAGAAGCGCCGAACCGTAAAAATGGCAAGGCAAAAAAAACAGTAAAAACTACTGTTGGAAAAGTTGAATTACAAACACCCAGGGATCGCAATGGGACCTTTGATCCAGAGATACTACCTAAGCGAGATCGTACGCTAGGCATTGATTTAGACAGGCAAATTATTGCATTGTATAGTCGAGGCTCAAGTTATAAGGATATAAGTGATCATCTAATGGATATATACGGGCTAGATGTTTCAGAAGCGACAATCAGTAGGGTAACAGACAAAGTAGTGCCCCTTATTCAAGAATGGAGATCTAGGCCATTAGAGGCTACCTATCCGTTCGTATGGTTAGATGCTATTCATTTTAAAGTGCGACACGAAGGAAGAGTAGTCACACGTGCGGTGTATTGTGTTTTAGGTTTAAATCAAGAGGGATATAAGGATCTTTTAGGTTTATACATTGGAGAAAATGAAGGTGCTAGATTTTGGTTACAAGTATTAACGGATCTTCAAAATCGCGGAATCCAAGATATATTTATAGCATGCATTGACAATCTCAATGGATTTGGTGATGCTATAGAAAGTATCTTTCCAAATACGGAAGTTCAGCTATGCATAGTACATCAAATACGCAACTCACAAAAGTATATAAGCTGGAAAGATTTAAAAGTATTTATGAAAGATCTTCAACTTGTCTATAAAGCAACAACAGAAGAATTAGCAAGAAACAATCTTGACAAACTAGAAGAAAAATGGGGTGCACAATATCCGAAAGTAATAGAATCCTGGAGGAAAAACTGGCATCGACTTAGTCGCTTCTTTCAATACAACAAAGATATACGACGTATAATGTATACCACTAATATCATAGAAGGGTTTAATCGTCAATTACGATCAGTAACAAAATCCAAAGGCGCATTCCAGAGTGAAGATGCATTAATGAAACTATTATACCTAGTTCAAAATAACATATGTGAAAAGTGGAATCGACCCGTTCATAATTGGAATCAAACATTGTCGCAATTATCGATTATATTTGGTGATAGAATAAATTTACAGCTATGATATTTGGACGGACCCTGCCGGTGGCGACTCACTCAAAAATGATGACTTTAGTAACAATTACTAAAAATTAAACCAATTGCAAAGTCATCATTTTATCATGAGTTCAATTAAAAACTGACACACTTAATGTAACACTCCCAAT
>JANPGA010000374.1:0-19488 GCA_031423735.1 Bacteroidota bacterium
AGAAGAAATACCTAATCCCCATCCAAATTCACCACCTAACGACATTTTAGGAGCAAAGAAGTATTCAACTCCTATAAATCCACGAACGCCAAAGTTAAATGAAGATCCGTTTTTTGATTCTAAAACATCACCAAAATTAGCAACACCATTATATGTATTAGTAGTTTTTCCTCCACTTAATCCGATATTAGCTTCTACTCCATAAATACCTTTAACACGACCTTTACCACGGTATTTTTGGATACCACCACCTAAGTTAATATTATTAGATGAAATCTTTGTATCCTTAACAGCACCAGCACTTGTATCACTACCTGTAGTTTTGTTTGAACCAATTCCTAGACGAAGTGCAAGGCGATAAGCTGTATTCTCATCTTTCATCATTTTTCCAGTAATTACTTTATTAGAATTTGTGAAATCAAATGAAGGGTTATTGTTACCTGTATTTCCATTCAATAAATTTCCAAAATAACCCATTGTTGAGCTTGCGCCAATGCCAATGCTCCAATCTCCAGATTCTGGAAGGATCGGTGTACCCTTTTTAGATGTGAAATTTTCTTGTGCAGATGCAGAAACAGCTACCATCATTGCAACAATTAGTAATCCTTTTTTCATGGTTTTTTAGTTTTAAGATGGGTCAAAATTATATTTTTTTCATTTAAACAAACAAGTGGTTTGTCATATTAACAAACAACCCACTGTTTATAAGTTGGTTACCTTTAAGGATTTATTTAAAACATTCACTTTTTTAGTGGTTTTGCAGAAATTAAAGGGCCTTTTACCGATTAAATGATAATCATAATTACTTACTAAGTCTTTCCATTACCTTTAATTTTATTTGTTCTGCCAACTTGGGAAAGGTTCTTTCTGCTATATCCGAATCACGGTTTGAATTGGAAGGAAAGAAATCCATTGCAATAGTTCCTTGAACCACTTTTCCTTTGGAATCAAGAAGTGAATAATGAATCATTAATTCTCTGTGATAAATTCTGTTTGCGATATCAATACATGATTTATAATTCGTTTTGATCTCAAATTGATTGATTGACAATAAATAATCGGCATTATACTTTGATAAAAACGATTTATAAAAGGCAGTATCTGAAACTGATGAATTCATAAATTTTAAATCACCTTTGGTAGTTGCATAAATCGGTGCTTGATGCTGATCTTTTATTTCCTGAGAAGTAGCTTCGTTTTTATTTCTTTGTGATCTCTTATCTTTAGATGCAATTGGAAATTCGTATTTCATTTCTGCAATTGCATAATAACGCATCAAATCTTCTCTAACTTGTTTACTTGTATCCTGTAGTAAACTTATACATGGAACAACAGTTGATAGAGCTGCTTCAATTTTTAAATCCAAAACTCTTCTAAAATAGGCGCGATATTCATCTGGAGTTTTACGAGTTTGCTGCATAATATCTTGCTCGGCATCACTTAAATAATATTCGGGTTGAAATGGCGCTATAATAATCCTATGACCTTTTAAAGTGTCCTCTTGAGAAGCAACGGATTTATTTCCAAAGAGGATTATAAAGACTATGATTAACAGGAAAAAAACGGGGGATTTCGATTTCATTTTGTTGTGTATTATAGTGCAAATATCATCAATCGATACTCGAATGAAACAGCTTTTCATTATAACTATTAACATAAATATGAACGTACTTTAACTTAAATACTATTAAAAAAGGGAGGATAAAATCAATTGATTTTATCCTCCCTTTTTTATTTTATATTCCTATTAATTCTCTATTGAATTTTAATTTATAACATGTTTCCAAATATCATTTCCAATAGCAAAGGCCATCAACGAAAGTAAAAGAACCATCCCAACAATTTGAGCACGCTCCATAAATTTATCCGATAATTTTTTTCCTGATAAACTTTCTACCGTTAAAAAAACGACATGGCCACCATCTAATGCTGGGATAGGTAACATATTCATAAAAGCTAAAACCATCGACAACAATCCAGTGATTGCCCAGAACCTTTCCCAATCCCAAACTCCTCCATAAATTTGAGCAATTCCTATTGGACCTTGTACCGAATCTGTTGCCTTTTCATCACCTGAAAAAATCTTTCTTAATCCTTTAACATTCGAAACAAGAGCTTCTTTTGCATCACTAGCTCCAAATGAAATTGCTGAACCTAAAGTATAAGGTTGTTTAGGATATCGGTCTGTAGCTAATGGAAATACAAAAATAGAAACACCAATTTTCCCGCTATCAGAAACTCCGCAAGCCATATCGAATTCATGCTTTTCTCTAACAATAGAAAGAACTAATTTTCCTCCCTTTATTGAATTCAATTTAGTATTTAAATCATCACCATCTGAAATTTTTGCGCCTTCAATAGCAACAATTTTATCCCCAGGAAGTAATCCTGCTTTTTCTGCTTCACTTCCAGGAATGATTGTATCTATTCTATATTGTAAATTTCCTGATCCAATAAAATTACCTCTTCCATTTTTTGCAACCGTTTTATAAAAATTATCTGGTATTGTAACTTCCATGGTTTGGCCATTTCGCTCGATAGTTAATAAAGCTCCAAAAAGTACACGAGTTGATAAAACATCATCAAATCGCTCGAATTTATTACCATTGATGGCTAAAATTTTATCACCGTTTTGTAAACCTAATTCTCTACCCAATTTATAGGCATAAATTCCTTCACCATTATTAACAGTTGAAATAGGTAGGTAATCTTGTTTAAAATGAAGTAAGCTATAGGAAAATATAGCAATTCCTAGAATTACATTCATGGTAACTCCAGCAACCATAACTATTAAGCGTTGCCAAGCAGGTTTAGCACGAAATTCCCATGGTTGTGGTTCAGCACTTAATTGATCAGTATCTAAACTTTCATCAATCATTCCAGCAATTTTCACATATCCACCAAGAGGTAACCATCCCATTCCATACTCGGTATCTCCTCTTTTAAATGAGAAAAGCTTTACACCCCAAGCATCGAAAAAGAGATAGAATTTCTCTACTTTGATACCAAAAGCTCTTGCTGCAAGAAAATGCCCAAGTTCATGTAAGGTTACTAAAATTGAAAGTCCCAGAATTAACTGGGCAGCCATTATTAATTGAGTCATTTGTATTGGGAACTATTAATTGAATTATGCAAACGGTTATAAAGAAGGATTATTTCAAATCAATCATTCAATTGTTTTAAACTTAACAACCGCAAAGTTATGAATTTTTGATCCTTAAATTATCATTTACCCACTCTCTTGATTGATAATCTGTTGAACGATAATCTTCCAATGTTGGTTCGTTAATAAAAGGGATTTCTTGCATACACTGTTCTATTAGCTCTGGGATCTGAAGAAATTTGATTTCATCCCTAAGGAAAGCTGCAACAGCAATTTCATTCGCTGCATTTAAAATACAAGGCATGTTACCTCCCTTTACCATAGCCTTACGTGCTAAACTCAAACATTGGAACGTTTCTTCATCCGCTTTTTCAAAAGTTAATGATGGATAATTCATAAAATCGAATCGAGGAAAATCAGAATATAGTCGGTAAGGATATGCAAGCGCAACTTGAATTGGTAGCTTCATATCGGGTAAGCCCATTTGAGCCTTCATAGATCCATCAATAAACTGAACAATGCTATGAATAATTGATTGAGGATGAACTATAACCTCAATCTGGTCAGGAGTTAAATTAAATAACCATTTTGCTTCGATCATTTCGAGCCCCTTATTCATTAAGGAAGCAGAGTCAATGGTTATTTTGGCTCCCATGGTCCAGTTGGGATGTTTAAGAGCTTGTGTTTTAGTAATTCCTTTAAGCTGTTCGGTAGTTTTTCCTCTAAAAGGACCACCTGAAGCTGTTAGAATAATTTTTTCTATAGGATTATGTTCTTCACCTTGTAAACACTGAAAAATTGCAGAATGTTCTGAATCTACAGGTAACAATAAAACATTGTTTTCTTTGGCCATTTTGGTAACCAAATCACCTGCTACTACTAATGTTTCCTTATTTGCTAAAGCAATATTTTTTTTATTTCGAATAGCAGCCAACGTTGGTTCAAGACCAGAAAATCCAACCATGGCAGTAAGTACCATATCGATAGTATCCATCTCCATTAATTGTGAAACTGATTCGTAACCAGCATACACTTTAATAGGTTGATCAGCTAAGGCGTCCTTAACAATTGAATATTTAGTTTCATCACAAATTACAACTGCATTTGGTTTATAAATAAGTGCTTGTTTAATTAATAAATCAGCATTACTATTTGCTGTAAGCACCTCTGTTTCAAAAGCCTCAGGATGAGCAGCAATAACCTCTAATGCCTGTGTTCCAATAGATCCGGTGGATCCTAATATCGCAATTCTACGTTTCAAAGTTCTTAAGTATATAGCTCAAAGATGTTAATTATTTGGCAAATGTAACGCTTGCCTTATGGATAGCTAACTAATTTTTAGCATCAATCCCTTTTAATTCTATTTCAAATTTAAAATGAAAATGTAGCTTAAAATTTATAATTCAACCCAACAGAAATTGCCACGCGTTTCAATTTTCTTGAAGTAACATACTCATTACTATACATTGATTTAAGTGAATAAGCTAAAGATGGTTGAATCAAAGCCGACCAATTTTTATTAAGATCATAAATCAACTCCACAGAAAGAAGATAATCAAGCCCTGATTTCCGAATAGGAATATCGTTTCTTGAGTTATAATCTACAATAACTTTTTTATCTACATTGAATGACTTACCTGAAATTTTGTTCCACCAAGTAAAAGATATACCTGAATGAATTCCGAAATTAAATTTTTTATAAATTTTAAATTGATATCCTAAAGTTAATGGAATTTCGTAACGTCTATAGCTATTAGTAACAATTGTATCATTGGTAGTATAGCCTAAGGTTACTATTGAATTAATAGGATTTACAATACTCAAAGTAGGATTATTAAGATTATCACTTCCATATAAAGTATCGTTATAAACAAATGCAGTACCTACTGGTTGATTCAATGGAAGTGAACCTACCCCTTGCGAAGTAAGTGTTTTATATTTATACTGCTCAGTTAACTGCGAGAATTTAACTCCTGATGTTAAAATCCAATTCTTATATTTTATTCCGGTTGAAATTATATAGCCCTTTCCGGATTGTGATTTCTCAGAAGCATTTAGCGCATTCTCATCAAATTGCATCGATGTATTTGAGCTATATATTGATTGCTGTTTAAAAATTTCAAATTTAATTCCTAAAATAAATTCTAATTTGTGTTTTGATGTATCATCTTTTTGCATCGCTGATAAACTATCATTTAATGCTGGTATTTTAACTGTATCCATCGAAACCTTTGTAATTGCTAAAACTTCTGATTGATTGCTCGATAACTCATCAATACAACGTAATCCATTGCTGTTTTCAATGTTTCCAGATTCGGTAATATCATCTTCATTGTTTAAATGAACAATTTCCTGAGGAACTAAAAATTGATTTGCATTTTTTATATTCAAATTAGAATTACGATAAACTCTATCAATACTTTTTTTACTTTTTGAATGACTTATTTTGCTATTATCCTTTAATGTTAAAACAGGTTGTTTATCATATTTCAAACTCCCCTTTTTTTCAACAAAAGAAGGCTTGTTTTTTGAATTAATGATTAAATTTGAATTGTGTTTTTGTGGAGGAGTTAGTTCTTTAATTACTTTTTTCTGTTCTATACTATTCGAAATATTTTCTGCTGAATTAGTTTTTTCTGAAGCTTTATCGTTTATAGTTTCATTCTTTTTTTCGATCAATAAATTTGGTTGGCGTTCATTAATAAAAAAATTATACGCAATAAAAAATATTCCAATTATCACTGCAGCAATTTTTAACCATCCTAATGTTGATGGCGTTTGTGAAAATAAAATCCATAATATTCTTCTACGCTTTTTTTTGTCAAGCGCGGCATCAATTTTTGCTTTTACAGAAGCTGGAGGCTGTTCACTATAATTTCCAATCTGCTTAAAAAAGTTCCTATCTTTTTTTTCAAGTTCACTCATTGTTGTTCTTGATGTTTTAAATTGATAATGGCATAAATTTTTGCTTTTAACATTCTTCTTGCTTTAAAATATTGGGTTTTTGAAGTACTTTCACTTACGCCTAACAAGACAGCAATTTCCTTATGGCTATATAATTCAATTGCAAATAAGTTAAACACTATCCTATATCCGTCTGGTAATTGTTGAATCAATTGTATTAATTCTTCTTGACCCAAATCAGGCCAATCGCTTTCTTCAGTATTATCAACATTACTTTCGAATTCTACTTTAAAATCCTTTAGTCGTTCTCTTTCTTTTCTTTTTTTATGGTAATAATCAATTGAGAGATTTACAAAAATCTTTCTCATCCAACCTTCAAATGATCCTTTTCCATTAAATTTTGATAGTCGATCATATACCTTTATGAATCCTTCTTGTAATAGATCTTCAGCTTCCATTCTATCAAATGAATAACGCAAACAAATTGCAAACATCTTTGAAGAAAATTGTAGATACAAGGTATCGAGAGCTGCGCGATCGCCCTCTAAACATTGCCTAATTAATACTTCTTCAGGCTGCATTACCACGCTTAAGACAAGATTTTAGAATTAAGTTGCCTGCTAATTCTTTCCACATTAAAATTAGAAATTGATTTGATATCTTAATTCAATATTGAATTAGAAAAAAGTACTTTTCTGAAATTTAACTCTATCAAACGCCTTTAAAAATTTATATAATCTAAAGGATTTACTGGACTACCATTATACCAAAGTTCAAAATGAAGATGTGGACCAGTTGAGTATTCGCCGGTATTTCCAATAATCGCAATTACCTCTCCTGCTTTTACATAATCTCCAACTCCTTTTAAAAGAGCTGAATTGTGTTTATAAAGTGTAAATAAATTGTTACTATGCTGAACACCAATTACATAACCAGTTTCTGAAGTCCAATTGGCAATTACTACAGTCCCTTCTAAAACATTCTTAATTACTTCATTAGGGCCAGCAACTATATCAATACCAAAATGTTTTTGTGTAGTATTAAATTTGGTTGTTATAGCCCCTTTTAACGGAGTAAAAAAAGAATAACTACCAATGCCAGATGAAAAAGCCTTTTCATTTACAGTAGATAATTCATAACGATCTCCTGATTCAATTAATTTTCGAAGTTGCGAATCTTCCTCTGAAGAGTTTAGTTTCTTAATACTATCGTAAAGAGGAGCCACTAAACTATCTCTTCCTGGTCGGGAAGAGTCAATTTTGTCGTTCATAACATTCTTAATATGAGCAAGAAAACGATCCTGTGCGGCCATTTTATACGTTAATGAATCAGCTCTTAAAGTCATTGATACTAAATTTCTTCGCATTGTAACATCCGCGTATCCTGGAATATATTCCCTTAATGGGGTAAATGCAATAACATAAAGCGTAATAGTTATGAGACTTAGTCCTATAGTTCCACCAAATACGATAACATTCATTGGTGAAAGCCGTAAAGAAAACCGTTCTTCAAACGTTTGATCGTTCAAAACAACAAATCGAAATTTGCTTTTTAACTTCTTGACAATCCTTTTTCGTTTCTTAACTTGAGCTGACATTGCTGCAAATATCGCAAAATGAGGGCTCAACTACCATTATCATTTAAATCTGTTAATATAATCCTTCTTAAAGGTCAACGTCATTATCCATTTATTGCCAAAAAATCTTGATATTTGCTTGTTTACACTAAAATCCTAGATTTTCAGTTATTATCTAAAATTACCTCCTCCCGACTCTCTCAAACTCTGTGAAAAATCTTCGTCTTTTATACTTTCTGATTGGATTGACCATTTGGTCGTCTTGTAGCGTGAAAAAAAATAATATAGTAAGCCGTAATTATCACGGAACTATTACACATTACAACTTCTATTTCAACGCGCGTGATCGTATGAAACAAGGAGCCAATACTTTAGCCACGGGAACAGAAGATAAATATGATAGAATTTTAACCATCTTCAAATACGGTGATTTAGCAAAAGCAAAGGCTGTATTTCCTGATATGGATGAAGCGATTAAGAAAGTTTCGATTGCCATTTCAAGAAACTCAATGGTTTTAAAAGGTAAAAGAGATAATAAAACTATTGAACGAAATAAATGGATCGACGATTGTTATCTTTTAATTGGGAAATGTCAATTTTATAAACAAGATTATTGGACCGCCATTGAAACGTTTCAATATACTTCGTCTGAATATAAAAATAGTCCAATTAGACCAGTTGCATTATTGTGGCTTACTAAAACTTATTTAGAGTTAGGAAAAGTTAGTGATGCAGTTTATCTGCTCGATTATTTGAAAAACGATAAAAAGTTTCCGATCGAGTTAAAAGGTGATTATAATGCTACGCTTGCTCAATATCACTGGTTAAGGGATGATATTCCACGAACTATCGAGGCATTGGCAGCAGCATCAGCAACGACTAAGAAAAAGGAAGATAAAGCACGTTACACATTTATACTTGGGCAGCTCTATCAAAAACAAGGAAATTTAGATAGTGCGTTTACAGCTTATCAAAAAGTAATTAAACTAAACCCTAGTTATGAGATGACATTTAATGCGCGTATTAATCGTGCACGTTGTTATGATGTAAAAAGTGGTAGTGGAGAACTTGTTAAACGTGAGTTAAATAAGATGCTGAAAGATGATAAGAATAAAGAATATCGTGATCAGATTTATTATGCATTAGCAGGTGTTGCTCGTCAGGAAAAAGATGAACCAAAGGCAGTTGATTATTTAAACAAATCATTACGTACTGGTTCAAGTAATACTGCTCAAAGTGCATTAGGATACTTAGAACTTGCTGATATTTTTCTAAAACGCCCGGAGTATATGGCAGCCGCTGCTTACTTTGATAGTTGTTTAACAAATCTTAGCAAAGACCATCCCGACTTTAATGAAATCGAAGAGAAAAGAAACAGTTTAGATCGTTTAGTAAAAAATTTAAAAATAATTATTCTTGAAGACAGCTTGCAGCGCATAGCAGCATTAAGTCCTGAAGATCGTAAAACAAGAATTGATTCGTTGATTTCATTTGAGAAAAGTGAAAAAGAAAGAATAGCTCTTG
This sequence comes from Bacteroidota bacterium, assembly GCA_031423735.1. Taxonomy (GTDB): domain Bacteria; phylum Bacteroidota; class Bacteroidia; order AKYH767-A; family OLB10; genus JANXSD01. The sequence goes on from JANPGA010000374.1 coordinate 9,108, forward strand.
CCGAAAAAGAAAAACAAAAACTTGAAGAACAACAAGTACTTGAAGAAAAGCAATTAAAAAGTGAACCACGAAGTTTAACTCCAGCTGGAACAACGGCACAAGGAGCTTGGTATTTCTATAATCAAACCGCTATAAGTTTTGGTTATAATGAGTTTCTAAAAAAGTGGGGAACTCGTAAACAGGAAGACAACTGGAGACGAATTGATAAAGAATTGGAGCTTGATGGTACTGTTGCAACAGAAACGAATGCAATTGACAGTATCACCAAAAAATCAGATGCTTTAAATGATTCTATTGCTAAGCTAGATGGTGATCAGCGCAAAGATGCATATTTAAGTATGTTGCCAGTGACTGAAAAACAAATTAAAGAATCTAACTTAAAAATTATTGAAGCATATTACAATGCTGGAATTATTTATAGAGAACAACTATCAAACTATCCTGAAAGTGTAAGTAGTTTTGAAACAATGGATATGCGTTTTCCAGAAAATAAATATAAATTGCCTTCTTACTATAATCTTTATCGTACCTATTTGTTGATGAATGATTCAGTTAAAGCGAACTTTTATAAAAATTATTTGCTGACAAAATTTCCTGAATCAGAATATAGTAAACTGATTCTAAACCCAAATTTTTTCAAAGAAATTCAAAAGAAGACCGCTGTATTGGAAGTGTTTTATGAAAACACTTATCGCTCTTATCAAAACCAACAGTATGATTTAGTAATTAGTAGAAAATCGGAAGCGGATGAATTATTTCCAGCAAATAAATTAACTCCGAAATTTGCTTTTTTAAAGGCTCTGGCAATAGGTAAAACTAAACCTGTTGATGATTTTGTTTTGTCGTTAGAAGATGTTGTTAGAGCATATCCAAAAGATTCGGTGAGTAGTAAAGCTCAAGAAATTCTTGATTATATAAAACATAGAAATGAAAATCCTGATAGTACCTCATCAAATTCACTTCAAAATGTAATTGACTCTTCTGCATTGTTTACTTTTAAGCCTGAAACACCCCAATATTTTATGATTATTTACCAGAATAATTCAGTAAATACTCCTGAGGTATTGGCCAAACTAAAAGCATTTAATACTGTGAATTATCAAATGGAAAATTTTACGGTAACTAACGGAAACCTTGATCTTACCTTTCAATATATTTCTGTACTTACTTTCAAAGACAAACAAGCAGCTATGAATTATTATATATCTGTAATGAATGAAGAGGGATTGTTATCAAAATTGAAAGATGATAGAGATGTTAAGTTTGTTGTAATTTCACAAGACAACCTTGTTCAACTTTCTCGAAACAAACAAATTGATAGCTATAATCAGTTTTTTCAAAAGAAATATGTTCAATAAATTCCATAAAGATTTTTTTAAAATATCGAAATGTTGAGTTTATTAAGTCAACCTTATCCTATTTCTGATTCTCCAAAAAGAAAATGGTATATTATATTTGGAATGGGTATTTTTGTTTACCTCTTTCTGGCATTCTTTAAACCTTTTGGGTTAAATGTATTTAACGGCTACTTTTTACATTTTACTCTTTTGGGATATGTATTAACTTGTAGCATCATTTTATTTTTGAATTTATTGGTATTCCCTCCACTTTTTCCAAACATCTTTAAGGAGGAAAAATGGGTTGTTTGGAAAGAGATTGTTTATAATCTATGGATTATATCGAGTGTTGGAATTGGCAATGCGCTTTATACAGTTTGGAAATTTAGAGGTGAATTAACTTTTAACACAATTTTAAGTTTTCAGCTAATTACCTTAATGGTTGCATTTTTGCCAGTTGTAGCCTTGGTGCTATTAAAACAAGTTACTTTATTAAAGAAAAATTTAGCTGAAGCTCAAAGTTTGAATGAATCTTTAAATCACAAAAAGCGACTTGACGCATTCAAAGAAAAGCAAGTAATTCTTAGTGCAGAAAACCCAAAAGATAATTTTTCAGTGAACGTATCCGATCTATTATATATTAACTCAGCCGATAATTATATTGAAATAGCATATCTTGAAAAAGAAATAAAAAAGAAGAAGTTGATTCGATCAAGTTTGAAAGTTGCAAGAAACGATTTACGCATTTATACAGCTTTCTATCGTTGCCATCGAGCTTGGATTGTAAACTTGGATCGAGTAATTTCAATTACAGGAAACTCACAAGGTTACCGACTAACTGTTGAATTTAGTGATGTTACAATCCCAGTATCAAGAAATTTAAATTTAGAAATTGGACAAAGGCTTGCCAAATAGATTTTCTAAGCAACAATTAATTCTTTTTTGATATTAATTAGAATTATAGATTGCCAATTATCCCATACTTTACTTTTCATCCCTAAAAACCCCTTTTTATCCCATAATGCTTGTTGGGTATTGCCGTACCTACTTTATTTGCAGTCTAATAATTTATAAATGGAACAACTCTTTATTATTCTTCGAACTATTCATATTGTAGCCGGTTCGCTAGCGCTTCTTACGGGACCTGTAGCTATGTTAAACCAAAATGGAGGAACTCTTCATAGAAGGGCTGGAAATGTTTATTTTTATTCAATGATGGTGATTGTAGTGAGCTCTATCTATATGTCGTTTTACAAGGAAAATTGGTTTTTATTAATGATTGCGGCTTTTACGTTTTACTTGATTAGCACTGGTGTTCGTGCTTTAAAATTAAAGAAATTGCATCTTGGTCAAAAACCAGAGAAAATAGATTGGGCGATACTTATCATTTCTTTAATCTCCGGTTTATGTTTATTTATTTGGGGATTAGTAATTGTGTTCGTTTACAAAAATACTTTTGGCATTACTGCCATTGTATTTGGAGCAATAATGTTACGTGGAATTTATAGGAATTATAAAAGTTTTATTGTTCCACCTAAAGAAAAAAATCATTGGCTACTAATGCATATCGGAAATATGATTGGTGCATACATTGCTACGTTAACAGCATTTTTAGTACAGAATATTCATACCAATCCAGCCTTTATAGCTTGGCTAATTCCAACAGCTATTTTTCTTCCAATACTAAGTTTTACGATAAATAAATTTAAAAAGAAATCCGAAAAAGGTCAACCGTTGGGATTAAAAATTACTGAATAAAACTGTTATTGTCCAGTATAAAGATTAAACAAATGTGGTGAAATTGCTTCAGTTTTATTTACAAAATAAAATTCTCCACCCCAATTATATACGATATGACGATATTCAGTTGTATGATCGCCTTCTATAATTCGAATAGTAGTAATTACTCGATTGGGTTCAACAGTTTTTTCAATTGTTCTATTTGTTTCATCAAAAGATCGAATTGAAGTAATAGGCGATTCATTGCCTGATTGCTCATGTTTTACTAACTGTGGAAAATCATTACCTTTCTCTTTAAGTAAATCTAACTTTTTACTTGCTGCTGTTTCCATTCTTAAAACACCTTCTGGATGCTCCTTTGTTCGATCTCTTTTAAAATGAACAACGGGTAATTCATCAATGTTGTTACTTGATGAGAAATGAACTGTATCTTGATCTTGTTGAATTGAAATTTTGTCTTTTGTCTTTTCATTCCCTTTTGGAGAAGAGAATAATGCTGGAATTTCCGAACCATTATTATTTGATGCATTAGTAGGTTTATCATCTCCAACAATTGGATTAATAACCTTTGGAGTTTCTTCCCCTGAATTTGAACTACTCTTTTTCAAATTCTTATTATTATCACTAATAGAATTACTAGAATTTTTTGCCAATAAATCCTCATTAACATTTGTAGATGAGTTTTGCTTTTGGGAATCCTTGCTTTTTTTATTATCACTCACTTCACCCAAATTAATGTTTGGTGATTTAGAGATATTTGCTTTTAATTGAGCACGTTCTTCCGCAGCTTTTATTTCAAGAATCTTTTCGGTTTCAGTAAGTACTGACAAAATTGATTTAGTATAATCTACATCATAATTAAATCCATCTAAGTCAGCTAAATATTTAATAAGTGCAACAGGTTGATTGTACACTACAATATTAACTCCTTGGTATTGTTTAAAAAGTCGTACTCCAATTTTATAAGGCTCAAAACCTTGCTTTCCGTGCTCTTCGGGGACATCAGTATTTACTTCAATTTTCTTGGTGATGTAACCAGGTTTACTAAAAGAGAGAAGGTAATTATTTCCATACTCTAACTTTAACCGCATATTTTTTTCGCCGATTTTACTTAATACCGTTTCTCCATCCTTTTTAACATTCAGCGTACTATTTGTAAAATCTCCATTTTCAATTGTAAACTCCACTGGCATCATCAAACTGCCAAATGGCTTAGCGAATGATTTAGTCATGCTTGACAAAATCACTAAAAACACCAAACTTAAAAACCGACCATTTTTCATTAACTATAAAAGTAGCTAATTCACCCTAAAAAGACAAATTATTAAGGGTGGACTTTATGAAAGACTTGGTAAATGAGAAGAAACTAAGGCTTAAATTGATTTGTGCTCAAAAGATTCAAGTAAATTAATGTGATTAGCCATTTTCAAATGACTACAATCAATTACATACGAAAGTAAACGACTAACAACCGAATAAAAAGTTGAACTGCATTCATCTTTGCAACTCTAACGAAATAAGGCGCCTAAAATCGTTAATCAATTAATAACCAATTAAAATCAAAAGAAGAACAATGCAAAACTCTATTCAACTCATCGGCAACCTAGGCAAAGATCCAGAAATAGTTTACCTAGATGGAGGTAAAAAAATGGCTCGTGTATCTATGGCAACAAATGAAACCATAATCAACCAAAAAGGAAATGAATATCAAGAAACTCAATGGCACAACCTTGTTATTTGGGGAGTACTTGCTGAAGTAATTGAAAACTTCACCCATAAAGGAAGCAAATTAGCCATTGAAGGCAAAATTGTAAACCGAAAATATACAGACAAGAAAGGTCAAATTCAAACTATTACAGAAGTAAAAGTTAATGATATACTTCTCTTTGATGAGAATAAGGAGAGTGAAACAACCTTATAAAAATCAATTCAATTTGTGTTTTTGATTTTTCATCTAAAATACTATTGACTAATTAATCACTTTAAAATTATTTAGATCAAAATGGATATATTAAAAACCAAACAACAAAATTTAAGGTTCGATGATAGTTAAAAAAATCGAATAGAATGCAATGAATTTAAATGTTTGAAAATTCGAATTATCATTTTTGAGTGTTGTGAAATTTTAAAATAACTTAATTAACAAAGAATCAATTTAGGTATACCTTAAAATTAATAATTCATCAAATATGTTTTCAAAGATTCATAGTTTGGATTCATTGTAACTGCTACCTTCTCTTTATTCATTATACTTAGAAGTTGAGAAGAAATTTCAGGTTCAAAGCCTAATACTTCTTTTACTGATGGAAGAAACTTTACGGGATGAGCTGTTTCTAAAATAATTGCTTGAAGATTATTTTTTGCTGACTTATTTGAAATAGAAATTTGATGGTCTTCCCATGCGCAAAATCCAACAGCTGTATGTGGATCAAGTATGTAATTAAACTTACCGTAAACCTCTTTCATCTTCTTACGTGTTTGATCATCAGTATAAGAATATCCAGAAATCATTTTTCTCATTTCATCAACTGAATCCTGGAAGAGATCCGTCATCCGCCAAAAGTTACTTGGATTAGCAACATCCATCGCATTTGAAATTGTTGCAATGGAATTTTTCGGTTCAAACATTCCGGTAGATAAATACTTTGGAACGATATCATTTACATTCGTAGCAGCAATAAAACTATGTATTGGCAAACCCATTCTTTGAGCAAATAATCCCGCCGTTAGATTTCCAAAATTTCCACTAGGAACAACGAATGAGAATGGAGTATCTAAATTGTCTAATTGCGCTGCAGCACGAAAATAATAAAAACATTGTGGTACTAATCTCGAAATATTAATACTATTAGCTGATGTTAATCGGTATTTAGATTTTAAATCTTGATCCAAAAAAGCATCCTTCACCATTTGCTGACAATCATCAAATGTTCCATTCACTTCTAATGCTCTAATATTTCCGCCCCATGTTGTTAATTGTTTTTCTTGCAACCCGCTAACTTTACCAGAAGGATAAAGAATAATCACATCAATCCCTGGTACATTATAAAATCCACTCGCAACTGCACTTCCTGTATCTCCAGATGTAGCAACTAAAATTGTAAGTTTTTCGTTTTCATCTTTAACCATCCAGCCCATCAACCTAGACATAAACCTTGCGCCAAAATCTTTAAACGCTAAGGTTGGTCCGTGAAACAATTCTTGTATAAAAGTTGAATCATTAATTTTAACCAAAGGAGCATCAAAAGTGTAAGCATCCTCCACCATCGATTTTAATTCACCTGAAGGAACATCATCTTTAAACCATGCATTTGAAATCTCATATGCAATTGTTGGTATGTCCATTCCTTTAAGATTATCGAAAAATGATTTTGATATAACAGGTATGACTTCGGGCATAAATAACCCATTATCATCAGGCAAACCCTTAATTACTGCATCTCTTAAAGAATAAAAACTCTTTTTGTTTTTGGTAGAGTAATATTTCATATTTAACTTTTATTAATTACTCTTGCTCCTTTCATATCAATAGGAGAAATATATAATTCAGATTTAATTTTATTTTGATTGAAAACTGCTTGCATCTTAGGACCAACTTTTTTTGCTAAGGAAAGTCCATCACAAATAGCAACAATAGAAGGACCTGCTCCAGATATTGAACATCCGGCAGCACCATGAATAAATGCTTGCTCTTTTACTAAATCGTAAAACGGGATTAATGATTTTCGAGCTGGTTCAACAATAAAATCTTCCATTGCTCTACCAACTAATGCAATATCGTTAGTAAACATTCCTGCAATTAATGCAGAAGTATTTGCCCATTGTGAAACTGCAGATTTCAATAAAACCTTTTTTGGTAATACAGCTCGAGCTTCGCTGGTCTTAACAGTTACATTTGGATGAATTAACACCACATACATTTGTTTAGGAACAGGAATTTGAAGAACTTCAAATGGGTCCATTGAACGAACTAACGTGAATCCACCTAACATTGAAGGTGCGATATTATCTGCATGTGCAACTCCGCTGGCTACTTTCTCACCTTCCATTGCCCATTGTATTAATTCTTCTTTTTTCATTGGAGAACCCAACAAAACATTTGCAGCATAAACTGCTCCTACTGCACTTGCAGCACTTGAACCCATACCACTTCCTAAGGGCATTTTTTTATGAATTCTAATGTCGAAATTATTAGGCTCATTAACTTCTTTTAAAAATGCTCTCAAGGCAACAGTAGCTGTATTTTCAAATGGCTTTTTACTTAATAATCCTTTATCGCCTGTAATGGTTTTTATACATAATCCCTTTCCAGAATTTTGAGATAAAGAAATAATATCACCAGGCCCAGTAAAGGCTAAACCAAAAACATCAAATCCTGAACCTAAATTAGCAATGGATGCGGGAGCAAAAACTTCAACGACATTTAGCTTTTTCTTTGCCATAATTTTTTTAGTTTCCTCCTTCAAAATAATTTCCAATACTAATTACTTGAGCAAATACTCCAGCTGCAGTAACCTCTGCTCCAGCTCCTGGTCCTTTAACTACTAATGGACGATCATGATAGCGATCCGTTTTGAAAGAAATAATATTATCACTTCCCGACAAATGATAAAATGGATGGTTAACATCAACTTCCAAGAGAGAAACTGTTGCTTTTCCATTCTCCAATTTGGCAATAAATCGTAATTGCTTTTGCTTTGAAGATGCATTTTTTCTGCGCACTTCAAATACATTATCTGAAGCTACTAATTCTTTCATAAAATCAGCTACAGTTTTTGCTTTTAAACAATTTGGAGGTAGTATTTGCTCTACTTTAATATCTTTTAATTCTAAAGGCAAACCAGTTTCTCTAGCAAGAATTAAAAGTTTACGTGCAACATCTGTCCCTTTTAAATCATCTCTTGGATCAGGTTCTGTATATCCTAATTCTTTTGCCTTTAAAACAACGTCGCTAAACTTAACACCTTCCTTAAAATTATTAAAAATATAGGAGAGTGTTCCCGACAAAACTGCTTCAATAGAAATAATTTTATCTCCACTTGTAAGTAGATCATTTAAGGTACTTATAATTGGTAGTCCTGCACCAACATTTGTTTCATAAAGGAATCGAACATTTCGTTTACGTTCAATTTCTCGCACTTTTTTATATTGAGCAAATGATCCAGCATTTCCTATTTTATTTGGAGTAACAACTGAAATACTTGCATCTAAAATTTTTGCATAATAAGAGGCGACATCTTCACTTGAAGTACAATCTACAAAAATACTTTGAGGCAAATTAAATTCCTTCATCCGTTCGATAAAACTTTGTATCGTCATCTTTTCTCCTTCCTTTTCAAGATATTCTCGATAACGTTTCAAATTAATTCCATCCTCATTAAAAAACATTTTTTTACTTGTAGCAATTCCAGCAATACTTATTTCAAGCATTCTTTCTTCCTTTAAAAACTGCTTATGTTTCTCGATTTGCTTAATCAAAGTATTTCCAATTAATCCTGCGCCGACTAAATAAACAGAAAGTGTTTTTACATCTGATAAAAAGAATGTTTGATGCAAAGCATTTAACCCTTTAATTAAATTAACTTTATGTATTACAGTTGAAATATTTAATTCGGAAGATCCTTGAGCAGTAGCAACAATACTAATTCCATTCTTACCGAGTGCTTGAAATAATCTTCCTGAAACACCCGGAGTATTTCGCATATTTTCACCGATTACTGCAATAATACTTAGTCCATTTTCAACTTTTATAGGTTCAATTAAATGATTTTTTATTTCTAATAAAAATGCCGCATCAATTGACTTTTTTGCAAACTCGGCATCACCAGGTTTAACAGCAAAAGTAATAGCATGCTCCGATGAACCCTGAGTGATTAAAATTACATTTACTTTTGATAATGACAATGCATTAAATAATCGTGCAGAAATTCCTGACACACCTACCATTCCGCTTCCTTGTAATGTTAACAGACTAATATCGTCGATTGAAGAAACTCCCTTTATTAAGAAAAAACCACCTGTAGCTTTTGTAGAAATTAATGTGCCTTCTGCATCAGGTCGAAATGTATTTTTTATTCGAAGTGGAATTGACTTTTCTAATGCTGGTTGAATTGTTGGTGGATGAATAACCTTTGCTCCGAAATGCGACATTTCCATCGCTTCTTCATAGGTCATTGTAGGTATAGAAAAAGCTTTTTTCACCTTACGAGGATCAGCAGTCATTACTCCATCAACATCAGTCCAAATTTGAATTTCTGAAGCATTAAGTGCAGCGCCAACAATTGCAGCAGTATAGTCAGATCCACCTCTACCCAACGTAGTTGTTTCATTTTTTGAGGTGGATGCAACAAAACCAGTTATTACTTCTACCTCATTTTTTGTAGTACGAAAATGTGATTTAAGATTTTTATTTGTTTCATTAAAATCAACTAATGCGGATCCAAATGACTCATCTGTTTTAATAAAATTACGAGCATCCATAAAGCCGGCTTTCATCTTTTGAATTTTAAAACTAGAGGAAACCATCTTTGCACAAAGTAGCTCACCATGACCACTAATAAAATCTAACGTACGTGCAGATAATTCACCAACTAAAAACACACCGTGTAAAATATCATGTAACCCAGCAAATAATTCTTCAATATGATCATGAACAGATTTATCCTTCATTAATCCTAATTCACGAATGGCCAATTGATGACGAACTCGCAGTTTATTAAAAAGATCGGTATATGCAACATCATGATTTGCTGCCATCCTACTAATTTTTATTAGCTCATCGGTAACTCCAGTCATTGCTGAAACCACTACAGCTACTTTATCCTTTTTATTTTTTTTAAGAAGTTGGGCTACAATATTTCCAACTTTTTGAATGTTTTTGGCATCGGCAACCGATGTTCCACCAAATTTTAAAACGATCATAATAGTATTTAAGAGAACAAATATTACGGAAAAAATAGACTTTTGTTCCTTAAGGCTACTTTTTTTCTATAAAATAGTTGTTACAATCTTTTAATAAAAATCAAAAAACGTCAAGATCCTTTGCTAGTAAGGCTTTCAGGAAGAAAAAAACCATTTTATAACTATTTGAGCCACTTTTCGTAAGATCACCTCCTTGCTGTTTTTACCTTATAAACAGTAACTTAAGCTAACCTTCTGATTCTAATTAACTTATTATTAATATGCTAGGTTCTTAAAATTTGTTCACTTTGTTCAAAACAACTACCTTCGCACCCCTAAAAATTTGAGTTTTATGCAAAATTTCATTTACCTAATTCCCCTACTTGGTATAATCGGCTTAATCG
>JANPGA010000375.1:0-3499 GCA_031423735.1 Bacteroidota bacterium
GTAAAAATAAAAAAAATAACATCCCAAAACTTGTTTTACAACATAGAAGGAGGGAAGTTTTGATTGGAAATGAAATAATGTTTGTAATGCTTCTTGATAAAACAAAGTAAATCCTATAAATAATGGTTCAGACAATTTGAAGTAATTTCAGAAATAAAAATATAATCATTGTCAAAATTTTAATCCTTTGAATCATAGGAAATCTTATAAATCATAGTTTAAACAATTTGAATCAATTTTAAATATGAAAACTCTATAATTTCACATTCACTGAGGCATTCCAAGAAAACTTGTTTTTCATGGCACCAATCAAAAGAGAAAACCTTTTTGATTTTGTATAAAATTCGCAAAAAAATAACCCCAGAGGGGTTATACAATTTTGGATTTTTATTTTGAAGATTTACCGGATTTCAGCATGTATTTTTGTGCTAATCCAAAACTTCCTTTCAATCGATAAGCTCTTGTTAAACTATCAATAGCGTAACTTGATTGAGGGAAACTGATCATATTCATTTTAAAAAGTCGAATTGCATCATCAACTTTTCGTTTTCTTAATAATTCATTTCCTAAAGCGATATAATGATTTTCATTTGATGGATATGCTGCTGGAAGTGTTTCATGTTTTCGAGGTTCGCCATTAAGAATTGCTAATTCGAAGCGTAATTCTTCAGTTCGTTTTACGAAATACTCAAAAGGAATTACTCCATCAACTAAATCACGTTCATATTTATCGAAACAATTTTTCATTCTCAATTGAGCATCATCATTATTGATAGAGTTGTTTTTAAAAAGTTGATAAGCACGATCTCCTTGAATTAGAAAAACTGAATCTCCATCGGCACGAACTATTTCTTCAAAATTCATAATCGCAGCTAATGCAATTTGAGAATAATTTTGTGATTCATTTTTGAAACCACCACATTCGGTATGCCATAAAGTTCTTATAAGCTCCTGACCACCTTGTGTTGGATTTATTTTATTGATAGCACATGCTAAATTTCCTGCACCAGCATGATAGGCATGCATCACTAAAAGTCGGAACCATAAATCAGTTTCTACATAAGGAATATTGTGAGCTTCTAATAATGATTTAACTTTAGGTATGCAGATAGTTCCAATTAATTTAGATGCTCCATATGCTGCACGTTTCAAATCTTGGCGTTCATCAATTTTTTTATTGACTTTTAAACCATACTTCATGGCAACACTTTTCATTAATTGAAAGGGACCATTTGCTCCAGCAGATGAAGTTGCGGCTTGTTTACCAGGACTTTCAATTAACAAAATTGTTTGTGCATACCAAGGATCTACACCAAATTCATTGAAATAACTAACTGCTTTACTGATGGTAGGAATAGTTTTTCGGTGCTCGTAAAACTCTCCTTTTCCACTAGTAACGTAGAGATCTTCGTTGTTATCAATATTGAAATTTGAACGTAAATCGTTTTTCTGCGATATTCTCGCATATTCCCCCTGACCTAACCAAGATTTATAATTATAGGTTTGAAGTGGAGTCCTTGATTTTGCAATATTTATTATGCATGAATCAGGACTCAAACAAATAATTTGTTTCCAAAAAAGTGGTTGAGCTAAGGTATCCCAAGCTTCACTATACAATTGGTTTTCATTTACGAATTGCATTGTAGAAGTGCCATTATAGGTTACTACAACTTTGCTAATTAAAAGAGGTTCTTCTGTTTTCGGAACAGGTAGTTTGGCTTCTGCTGTTTGAACCCTTCCGCACCCTGCAGATAGCGCCAATACGATAAAAAAACACGAAAACTTAAATAGATTGGAATTATGTATAATTTTCAATGAATTTGCTTTAAGTTGGTAATACGTAAAATATTAAACGTTGTTGCCGTTTATAGATTGTAACAACGATGATTTATTATGTTTTTCAAATTTAGGAAAGCAATTGGAGTGATTTTCAATGTGTATGTTTTTTTTTACACGCTAAAATGTTTAAATAAAATCAATTTTTAAGAGTAATAAAACGGTCCTTGTAAATATGGATTGTATGCCAATTTGATGGTGTTTATTGTAAATATTACTTTTTTAAGTGGATGATTTGTATTTTTGCCCTATGGAAAAAGTTCAATTTAAGGATTCAATCGATATTACTGCCAGCAAGGAATTGAAGCTTTTTGTTCGTTCGATGGCCTCAACTTATCAATTTATATATAAACAGGATAAATTTGATTTGGTGCAACGCGCAGATATGCTTGAATTGGTTGATTGTGAGGCAGTTGGTCAGATTGCCTTGAATTTTGCAAATGTGCAGGAAGGAAGCAAGATGACTTTAACTAGAAAAGAGTTGTATCAGTTTTATTTAATGATGGAATTAGTTTGCCGTAGCTTTTTAACTGATATCGGTGATGTTTACAAGGATATAGCGATGCGTTTGAATAAAGTAACTGAAAAGAAGTATAATGAAGTAAGAAGTATGGAATTATCAATCGCACAAACACTGATTCAAAAGATAAAAACAGATTTTGCATCCGATCCAGAGTTTGAAGAAATGTTAGATTTATTAGAAATGCTAGATTAGTTGTTATTGTCTACATTCATAAACGAATGCTTCTAATGACAGGAAAATAAAATCCATTTCATCACTTTTGATGCCGTTATATTTTTGCTTTTCATCAATAAAAACTGTCGTCATATTTAAAGCTCTTCCAAATTGCATATCGGAAATTGAATTTCCAACTATTACTGACTTTTTAAAATCAATTTCAGGAAAATCATTTTTTGCGTGAATGCCCATTGTTGGATTTGGTTTGCGATGAATGTCTGATCTGTCTTCCTCTGGTGCAAAATAAATTTTATCTATGCGACCATGATTCATTTCAATTTCACTAATCATTTTTTGATGAATATGATGAAGTGATTCTTCGGTCATTATTTTAGCGCCAACACCTCGTTGGTTAGTAACAATAACAATTACTCCAAAAATTGAATTTAGTTTTGCTAAAGCAGATAATGCACCATCTTCAAACTTGAATTCTTCCCACGTTTTTACGTAGTCTTTTCTTAACTCTTTATTAATTACGCCATCACGATCTAAAAAAAGCGACCAACTTTTATCAAATTTCATTTTGGGAAAATTGTTTCTTCAATCAATTGACAAATAATATGACCAATTAAAATATGTGATTCCTGAATACGCGGAGTATCGCTACTCGGTACTTTTAACATTAAGTCACATATGTCATTCATTTTACCACCAGAGGCTCCTGTCATACCAATGGTTATCATTCCTTGTTTTTTAGCTTCTTCAACAGCCAATAAAATATTTTTTGAATTTCCTGATGTTGAAATAGCAAAGAGAACATCGCCTTTTCTGCCGCAACCTTTTATCATTCTGCTATAAACTACATCATAAGAATAATCATTTGCTACAGCAGTGATGAAGGAGGAATTTACGTGTAAAGCTTCTGCATAAAGCGGGTCACGATCTGTATAAAATCTTCCCGATAATTCTGCAGCTATATGTTGT